>JAKDNL010000231.1 GCA_030451825.1 Pseudonocardia sp.
CCGACTATGACTCGCTGCTCGCGAAGGTGCTGGTGTGGGCCCCGGACCGGGCGGGGTGAAGCGGTCGACGACGGCCGGGGTGGGGGCGAAGTCGCGAGCGGGGTCCTCCGCGTTGATCCGGCACTCGATGGCGGCACCGCGGGGCGCCACCACGTCCTGCGCGAACCCCAGCGGCTCCCCTGCCGCGATGCGCAGCTGCTCGGCGACGAGATCGAGCCCGGTGACCATCTCGGTGACGGGGTGCTCCACCTGCAGCCGGCAGTTGACCTCCATGAAGTAGTAGCGCCCCCGCTCGTCCACGAGGAACTCGACGGTGCCCGCGCCGGTGTAGCCCGCGGCGAGCACGCCGCGCACGGCGGCCTCGCCCATCTCCCGGACGGTGTCGTCGGGCAGCCCGGGCGCCGGGGTCTCCTCCACGAGCTTCTGGTGGCGGCGCTGCACCGAGCAGTCCCGGGCGCCCAGGTGCACGCCGTTCCCGTGGGCGTCGCACAGCACCTGGATCTCGACGTGGCGCGCCGAGTCCAGGTAGCGCTCGACGTACACGCGGCCGTCCCCG
Organism: Pseudonocardia sp.; assembly: GCA_030451825.1. GTDB lineage: Bacteria > Actinomycetota > Actinomycetes > Mycobacteriales > Pseudonocardiaceae > Pseudonocardia. The sequence goes on from JAKDNL010000231.1 coordinate 557, forward strand.
AACACGGCGGTGGCCGTGGCGCGGGTGCGGCGGAAGTCGTCGTGGAACGTGGCGCCGTCGCGGACGACGGTCATGCCGCGCCCGCCGCCGCCGGCCGAGGCCTTGATGATGACCGGGTAGCCGATGGTCTGCGCCAGCGCGAAGGCCTCGTCGACGTCGTCGATCGCCTCGGTGCTGCCGGGCAGCAGCGGCAGACCGGCGTCGACCATCATCGCGCGGGCCACCGCCTTGTCCCCCAGCCGCTCCATCACCGGGGCGGGCGGGCCGACGAATGTGATGCCCTCGGCCGCGCACACCTCCGCGAGGTCCGGGTTCTCCGACAGGAAGCCGTAGCCGGGGTGGATCATGTCGGCGCCGGTCATCCGGGCCGCCTCGATCACCGACGGGATGTGGTTGTAGCTGCGCCTGGCCGGGCCCGGGCCGATGCAGACGGCGCGGTCGGCGTAGCGGACCGCGGCCGAGTCGGCGTCGGAGGTCGAGTAGACCGCCACCGTGCCCAGCCCCAGCTCGCGGCACGTGCGCAGCACCCGCAGGGCGATCTCGCCGCGGTTGGCCACCAAGACCGTGGTCATCCGAGAACCATCAGGGGCTGACCGAACTCGACCGACTCGCCGTCGCCGCACAGCAGCTCCAGCACCGGGCCGCCGCGGTCGGCCTCGACGGGGATCATCAGCTTCATCGCCTCGACGATCCCGACCTGCTGGCCGGGCTGGACGTGGTCCCCGACAGCGACGAACGGCGGTGCGCCGGGCTCGGGCGACCGGTAGAACACCCCGACGGTGGGAGCGGTGAGCCGGTGTCCGGGGGTCGGCGCAGTTCCGTTGGTGGGCACCGGGACCGGGGTCGGCGCGACCGGCTCCGGCGCCACGACAGGAGCCGCGGCCTCCGCTGACGCCCACCCCAGCTCGACGACCACGCCTGCGGCCTCCACCCGGATCCGCGACGGCGGCTGCGTGCCGGACTGGGCGAGCGCGACAGCGTTCTCGCGCAGCGTGGCGAGCACGGCGTTCAGGTCGGTGGACTCCGCTGTCGAGGTCATACCGAGATCTCCTTTACCGGTGCCGCGGGCGGGACCGGTGCCGTGATCGTGGTCGCGCCGTTCATGCCGTCTCCCGCTCGGCCTCGGGCGCCAGGACCTCGGCGGCGAGGCCGAAGGCGCGGAAGCGGGCGTGGCGGCGGGCGGCGCGGTCTGCCGTGGACATCCCGGCCAGTGGGGCGAGGGTCTCGCGCAGCGCGTCGCCGAGCAGGCGGGCGGCGGCGTGGTGGTCGCCGTGCTCGGCTTCGGGCACCACCCCGTCGACGACGCCGAGCTCCAGCAGCGAGCGGGAGTCCACGCGCAGGGCCTCGGCGGCGCGCGGCGCGGACCCGGCGTCCTTCCACAGGATCGAGGCGCAGCCCTCCGGGGTGATCACCGAGTAGACGGCGTCGGCGCACATGAGCACGTCGTCGGCCACGGCGAGCGCGAGCGCTCCTCCGCTGCCGCCCTCGCCGGTGATCACGGCGACGACGGGAACCGGCAGCCCGGAGAGCAGCCGCAGGTTCTCCGCGATCGCGACGGCCTGGCCCTGCTCCTCCGCGGCGACCCCGGGGAAAGCGCCCGCGGTGTCGATCAGCGTGACCAGCGGGATGCCGAGCTTGCCGGCCAGCCGCATGACGCGGGCGGCCTTGCGGTAGCCGGCCGGGGTGGCCATGCCGAAGTTGCGGCGGGCGGCCGCGGCGGGGGTGCGGCCCTTCTGGGTGCCGATCAGCGCGATCGGGGCGCCGTCGAGCACGCCGAGGCCGCAGACCATAGCCGAGCAGTCGGCGGCCATCCGGTCGCCGTGCAGCTCGGTGAACTCCTCCAGCAGCAGGCCGGCGTAGTCCAGCGCGGTGGGCCGCCCGAAGCGCCGCGCCTTGCGCACGACCTCCCACGGGTGGCGCTGGGGCAGCGCGGCGGCGTCGCGGATCAGGACCGGGCGCAGCGGCGTGACCGGCGCGTCGGGGGCGGCGGCGACCCGCAGCAGCCGGCCCAGCGCGGTGCGCAGCTCGGCGCGGGGGCAGATCAGGTCGACGATGCCGTGCTCGAGCAGGTACTCGGCGGTCTGGAAGCCCTCGGGCAGGGTCTCGCCGATGGTCTGGGCGATCACCCGTGGCCCGGCGAACCCGAGCCGGGCGCCGGGCTCGGCGACGATCACGTCGCACAGCGTCGCGAAGGAGGCGGCCACCCCGCCGAACGTCGGGTCGGTGACCAGCGAGATCGTCAGCACCCCGGCCTCGTCGAGTTGGCGCAGGGCCTGGCTCGTCTTGGCCATCTGCATGAGGGCGACCACGCCCTCCTGCATCCGGGCCCCGCCCGACGCGCTGACCAGCAGCAGCGGCGTGCGCTCGGCCAGGGCCACCTCGCAGGCCAGCGTGATGGCCTCGCCGACCGCGGCGCCCAGGCTGCCGCCGAGGAATCGGAAGTCCATGGCCGCGACCACGACGGGACTACCGTCGATCCGGCCGCGGGCGACGAGCACGCCCTCGTCCAGGCCGGTGCGGCGCCGGGCGACGCGGAGGCGGTCGGGGTAGGTCTGGGAGTCGACGAAGCCGAGCGGGTCGCGGTCGGGCACGGCGACGTCGATCGGGTCGGCGCTGCCGTCGTCGAGCAGGTGAGCGAGGCGCTGGGCGGCGGTGCGCGGGGTGTGGTGCCCGCACTCCGGGCAGACGCCCGCGGCGCGGTCCATCCGCTTGGCGTAGATCATCCCCGCGCAGCCGGGGCACACGACCCAGTCGGCGGCAGGAACGGGAGCCTGGATCAGGGTGCTGGTCACAGCAGGCCTTCCTCGGTCGGTCGGTAGCTCGTGGCGCGCGCCGGGAGCGCGACCCCGCAGGAACGCAGGGCCGCCACCCGGGAGGTGAACGCCGCGCCGCGCATGAGGTGCTGGGCGAGTGCGGTGACGGTGCGACGCTGCACCGGCTCGTAGGGGGTGCCGCGCAGCCAGGCGTTGCAGGCACCCATCGCGGCGCCGCACCAGACCTGGTAGTCCGCGGCGCGGCCGGGATCGCCGCCGGCGGCCCAGCCCGAGGACAGGCCGAGGTACCAGCGGAAGACGAGCGCCATGCGGCGCTTGGGGTTGTCCTGTGCCCGGGCGATCTGCTCGGGGTCACGGGCGGAGAAGTAGGAGACGGTGTCGGCCCAGACCTCGTCGAGGCCGCGGCGGAAGACGGTGCGCTCCAGGTCGGCGCGCACGTCGGCGGGGATGTCGTCGATGCCGTCGTGGCGGCGGTAGAGCTCGAACAACCGCCGCGCGCGCGCCGGGAACATCGTGCCGCGGCGCAGCACCTGGACGTCGACGCCGAGCTCGAACATGTCCGACGACGGCGCCATGTCGCAGTCGGTGCTCTCGGCCGCGCCGAGCAGCAGCTTCACCGCGTCGGACTGGCCGGACTCGACGCAGGCCTGGTTGACCGACCCGGTCACGACGTAGTCGGCGCCCATGGCGAACGCCGCGGCGGCCGCGACGGGCGTGCCGATGCCGCCGGCCGCGCCCACCCGGACGGGGTACCCGTGCCCGGCGCAGGCGGCGTCGCGGACGCGCAGGATCTCGCCGAGCAGCACCGGCATCGGGCGGCGGTCGGTGTGGCCGCCGGAGTCGGCCTCGGCGGTGACGTCGTCGGCCATCGGGACGAGCGCGGCCAGCCGGGCCTGCTCGGCGGTGATCGCGCCGCGCTCGACGAGCCCGCGCAGCAGCGGCGCGGGCGCGGGCTGCAGGAACAGCTCCGCGATCTCGGTGCGGGAGACCTTGCCGATCACCCGGTGCGCGATCCGCGGAGCGCCGTCCGGGCCCGCGGACAGGCCCAGCGCCCGGTAGCGGACGATCTCCGGGGTCAGTTCCAGGAACGCCGACGCCTCCACGCACGTGACGCCGTGCCGCAGGCAGAGGTCCACGGTGGACCGTTCCATGGCCTGCTCGCTGGGGCTGTGGATGAGGTTGCACGCGAATGGGCGCCCGGGTGCACCTCGGGTGATGGCCGCGAGCCCGGCGTCGACCTTCTCCGACACGAGCCCGGCGGCGCCGAAGGATCCGAGGATGCCCGCGTTCGCGAGCGCCACCACCATATCGGCGGACGCGAGCCCGTGCGCCATCGCGCCGGCGTGGTAGGCCAGCTCGACACCGTGGGCGCGCCGGAAACCTCCCGCGCCGAGCTGGCGCGGGGGCAGCGGCGGTACGGCAGCCAGCACGGAGGTGCCTGCGGTGTGGGCCAGGCTGCCGTCGCCGGTGAGGCCCAGCCCGGCGGGGTCGCGCACGACGTAGACCGGCTGTTCCAGGTCGGCGAGCACAGCGTGGACGGCGTCGGGAGTGCGGGCGAGCCGGTCACCGCGGCTCAGGGTCGGGATGTCCAGCACGGCTACCACGAGGGCGCCCCCTTCTCGCGAACTTCTGCGGCGATGCCGTCCAGCTCGTAGATGCGGAGGCCTGCCATCCCATTCGGCACACGCCACAGGCTCGCGTCGGCGACGACCCGGACCCGGCCGGGCGCGCGCTCGACGTCGCGGATGTGCACCTCGAGGGTCATCTCGCCGTCGCCGGCGAGGATCTGGCCGCGGTAGCGCCAGGTGAACTCGACGCCCGCGGGCACCACGAACTCAGGCTCGGTCATCCCGTCGGCGCCCCCGTTGTCGAGCAGCCAGGCCTGCAGGGCCTGGATGACGGCCTCGATGCCGAGCGAGCCGGGCATGACGGGGTCGAGGTGGAAGTGTCGGGTGAAGAACCAGTCCGCCGGGTCGACGGGTCGCACGGCACGCAGGTAGCCGCCGCCGTGGCGGCCACCACCGTCGACCACCTCCACCCGCGTGAGCAGCTCCAGCGGACCCGACGCGCCGACGGCGGCGTCGATCATGCGGACCTCCTGGTGAGGGTGCTGGTCGAGCCAGTTCGGCACCGAGGCGCCGTTGTCGAGGCCCGTCTGGTTCGCCAGCGCGGTGGCGGTGAAGAAGCCGAACAGCGACTGCCCGGAGTAGAACGGCGCGACCGTCGCGGGGTCCTCGCCGTCGAGCCACAGCTCGTAGGTGAAGCCCTGCAGCACCGCGCCGGTGAGCACAGTCGTGGTCAGCAGGGTGGAGCGCTGGTGGATGGTGCGGCCGCGCAGGTCCACGTCGCGGTGCAGCGTGGCGGAGCCGTCGAGGTTGCGCAGGCAGTAGTCGCTGGCGGCGTCCACGAGCGTGGCGCCGAGGTGGTAGCCCAGCAGCAGCGCCGACTGCAGCGAGGTCTCCATGAGGATCACGTTGGGCACGGTCGGACTGGGCGCGGCGCCGTAGTACCAGGCGTCGGCGGCCGAGTCGTACTCGGTGACGCCGACGGCGCCGCCGGAGAGGTCACCGCGCGTGCCGTGCACCTCCATGACGCGGCCGACGAGCCGCAGCCCGCCCGCCGGCGGGCGGGTGGCCCGACGCTCGGTGTAGCGGGCGAACTCCGGGCCGAGCGCGGGCGTCAGGTCGCCCACGGACGCGGTGGCCAGTGCGAGCTCGTCGACGGCGGCGAGCCCCCCGCGGACTCCGCGGCGCACCGGCTGGGCGGGTGGCTCGCCTCCCTCCCGGGTACCCGCTGGTGTGCCGCGCAGGCGCAGGGTCAGGCCACACAGTCGGGCCACGACCCGGTCGGCCACGCGCAGCTCGGCGTCGAGCGCGAGCCAGGGCCGGGGCAGCAGGTCGGCGTCGACGACCTCGGCGATGAGCTCGGCCTCTCCCTCGACGATCTCGACGAGATCGACGGTGGTCGTGGCCCCGGGCGTGAGGGCCGCGTCGGGGACTACGAGGTGCAGGCCCAGCCACACCGCGAGCACCGACGCCGCGTGCCAGCCAGCGGCCAGCACGTCGGCGGCGTCGCGCGGGGCCGGGGTGGCGGCGCGGAGCACGCCGACGGCGATCGGGCCGCCGGTCCGCAGCTCCGTGACCGCGGTCAGTGGTCCGCCCGGCAGGGCCGGCGCGGGCTGGGCGTAGCGGGGGCCGAACACGTCCCCGGCCCGTCCCGCGGCCAGGCCCGCCAGCTCGGCATCGCCGAGCCGGGTGACCGGGGTGGTCGCGAGCGGCTCCAGCCCACCCTCCGGCCGGTAGCCGGCCGGAGCGAGGGCCAGCGCCGGGGCGGGATCGACCACGGAGCCCTCGACCACCAGCACCGGCTGCTCCCCAGCGACCAGCTCGGCCCGCGCGATCCCGCCGCGGACCGCGAGCGGCTCGGTGACGGCGGGACCCGTCCAGGTCAGGACGAGCCGCCCGACACCGGCCGTGTCCACCCGTTCGATCACCACCCGGAGCAGGCCGGCGGGCGATCCCGGCTCCTCCACCCCCCGAGTCGGGGTCTGCGTGCGCGCGAGTCGGGCCGTGGGTGTGGAGTGGTCCAGCGCGGCGGCGCCCAGGTCCGCCACGTCAGGCGTTGCTGCGTCAGGGGCAGGTCCGTCGGCGGCAGCTGCGTCGGCGGCAGCTGCGTCGAGGACGCCCCGGATGTCGTGAGCGGGCAGCGACGGGGTGGGCGCATCCGCCCGGTGCGCCGCGGCCACGCCCGGCTCGCCGAGGGCGGTGAGCATCTGCTCCTGCCACCGCGTCTGGACGTCCATCGCGGCGAGGTGCGCGGCGACGATCTCCCCACGCAGCTGCGCCACGATTCGGGCCGCGACCGCACCCGGGGTCCGAGGTGCCTCGGACATGAACGTTGCCGGCACGCCGGGTCGGCGGGGACCGGACCGACCGGTGCCGGGTTGGGCCGGTCCGGACTGAGCCGAGCCGCGATCGGCCGTGGGGAGGTCGGCCGGGGTCGTCGCGGTCGTCGCCACGCCCGCGGCCGCGTCCCCGTCAGCGACACTGTCGGTGACCGGGCCGGGAGTGATCGAGCCGGAGGTCGACCGGGGCGTCGTGACGACCGCGGCCAGTGCGTCGAAGGGGCGGCCCTCGAAGGCCAGCTCGTCGAGGGCGGTCATCGGCCGGACTCCGCGCGCAGGGCGACGGCCTCGGCGAACTTGGCGGCCATCTCCGGGGTGCTGACGGCGGTGACGGCGCTCCAGCGTTGCAGGAGGGCGCCGTCGGGGGCATGGACCGCGACGCCGACCGTGACCCCGTTTGCTCCGGGCCGCAGGTCGTCGACCACCAGCACGAACGGCGCGTCGACGGGCAGCGGCGCGAACAGCTCCACGCGACCGACCGACAGCGGCAGGCAGCCGGCGTCGAGGTACCAGACCCCGAGCACGCACGCGGCCTGCAGTACGACGTCCCCGAGCACCGGGCTGAGCAGCGTGGACGCCCAGCCACCCCCGGCGAGGGGGGTGTCGGGCAGCCGGCACTCGGCCACCAGCCGGGTCGGAGTGCGCTCGATCAGGCGCCGGACGCCCTGCAGCAGCGGGCCGTGGAACAGGTCGGCGTCGGCGTAGACGCCCAGGCCGTCCTCCGGGCCCTCCCCCAGCCGCCACGCGGGCGGGGTGTCCGGTGCGGGCGGCAGCCCGGGGTGGGCGGCGAGCACCACGGTGGCCCCGAAGTGGGGTTGCACCCGGCCGTCGCCGTCGGTGCTGCGGATCGCGGCGCGCACGAACACCTGCGCCCCGTCGGCCGTGCCGGCGTCGAGGTGCAGTTCCAGCTCAGCGGGCTCGGTGCCGTCCAGGACGATCCCGCGGTGCACCTCGACGTCGCGGCACTCGACCGCGACCAGATCGCGGTGGGCCTGCTCGGCGCCGCGCAGCATCCAGCCGAGCGCGGCTGCGGCGGGCAGCACGGGGTGGGCGCCGACGCGGTGGTCGTCGACGACCGGGTCGCGGGTGAGCGCGAACAGGTCCCGGCGGGCCACCGACGCCGCGGCGGGCGCCGGGGCCGCGGGGGCCAGCGATCCGCCCGGGGCGACCAGCACGCTGCGCTGACCCGCCCGCGACGGCGCGAACTGCTCGACGAACGCGGCGGCACCGGTGTCGAGGGCCAGCAGCGGCACCCCGCGTGCGGCGAAGAGCGCCTTGAGCTCGGGAGTGACCATGCCCCCGTCCCACGCGCCCCAGTGCAGGCAGACGGCGTGCCGATCGGGACCGGAGAGCGCGGCGGAGACGCGGTCGAGGGCCTCGTTGGCTGCGGCGTAGTCGGCCTGGCCTGGGTTGCCGAGCACCCCGGCGACCGACCCGAACAGCACGACGTGCCCCGGGTCGACCACGCTCAGCACCGCCCGCAGTCCCGCGAGCTTGGGGCCCAGTACGCGGCGGACGGCGTCGGGGGTCTTGTCGGTCAGGGCGGTGTCGGCGAGCGCGCCCGCTCCGTGCACCAGGCCGGTGACGCGCGGGGCGTCGGCGCCCAGCGCGGTGCGGACGGCGTCGGCGTCGGTGACATCGGCGGGGAGGTAGCGAGCGCGGGCGCCCGCCGCCTGCACGGCGTCGAGCGTGGCGCGCACCTCCCGCTGCGCCGTGACCCCGGAGACGCACGCCGCCACCTCCCGCGGCGTGGACGCGACGGCCGCCGCGAGCGCCGCGGCCTGCAGGCCTGGTTCGTCGATGCCGACGGCCCACTCGGGGTCCTCGCGCAGCGGGGTGCGGCCCAGCAGCAGGAACTCCGCCCCGCTGCGGGCGGCCAGCGCCACCACGCACCGGGCGGTGACGCCCCGCGCGCCGCCGGTGACGAGCAGGACGTCGTCGGGGCCGATGGTCGGGTCGGCGGAGTCGCGGCCGGCCTCCTCGACGTCGACGAGCGCGGTGGTGCGGCGACGGCGGTCGGGGTCGATCCCGATCTCCGTGGTCAGCGCCGGGTCGTACAGCTCGCCGACCACGACGTCCGCCGCGGCGGCGGCGTCGAGGTCGGGATGGATGTCGATCGCCCGCGCGAACACGCGGGGTGTTTCCCGGGCCAGCGTCTTCACGAGCCCGGTGACACCGCCGAGCACCGCGTCCGACGTGGATCCGGGGGCCTCGTGGCCCAGCGCGCCGTCGAGGCGGGTGACGGTGACGAACGCCGCCCGGGAGCCCTCGGCGCTGCGGGCCAGGGCCGCGGTCGTGCCTGCGGCGACGAGGACCGCGTCGGCGAGGACGGCATCGGTGTCGGCCTGGGAGCCCAGGAGCAGCAGGCAGGCGTCGAGCCGTCCGGTGAGGGCCCCGATGACCGCGGCCGCGGTGGCCGCGCCGTCCCACGCCGCGAGGTCGGGGGCGGCCGGCAGGGTCAGCGTCCGGAGGGTGAATCCGCGCTGCTCCAGGGCCGTGGTCAGCTGCGCCGGGGCACCGGCCCCGATCTCGACGACGAGCGCGACGGGCGACTCCGCGAAGGGCCGGTCGAGCCGGTCCGGGGCGG
>JAKDNL010000857.1 GCA_030451825.1 Pseudonocardia sp.
ACCGACGTGGCCGAGCATCTCGGCCAGGCGGGTTCGATTCCCGTCCGCCTCCGCCGGCCGCCTTCTCGGCGGGGCGTCCCCACCACACCGGCATGACCTGCCACGATGACCGGATGACGGTTGCCGGCTCGGGTGTGGACACGTCCGCGGGTCCGGCCGGGATCGCCGGCGCGGTCCGTGCCGGACGGTGCACCGCGACCGACGTCGCCGAAGCCCTCCTGACCCGGATCGCGACGGCCCGCGGCTGCGCCTCCGATCCGTTCGCCGGTGTCGACGCCGAGCGGCTCCGGGCCGAGGCGGCGGCACTCGACACCCGCGCCGACCGCTTCGCGCTCCCGCTGGCGGGAGTTCCGGTCGCCGTCGAGGACGGCATCGACGTGGCCGGGCGCGCCACCCGGCACGGGTCCACGGCCACCTCAGAGGACCCGGCGCGCCGCGACGACGTGCTGGTCCGGCGCCTGCGCGCGGCCGGCGCGCTGATCGTCGGCACGACCCGGGTGCCCGAGCTGGGCCTGGGCCGCGACGGCGCCGCGGGCGGGCGCGCCACCGCCGTCGTGCTGGCCGAGGGTCTGGCCGCGCTGAGCGTCGGCGTGGACGGCGACGGCACGCTGCGGGCCGCCGCCTCGGCACACGGCCTGCTCGCGCTGACCCCCGGCCGGCGAGCGCTCCCGCTGCCCGGCGGCGCCGCCCGGATGTGGTCCGGCCTGGCCGCGACGACATTGCTGGCCCCGGACGTGGACGGCGCCCGGGTGGCGTTCGAGGTGCTCGGTACCGAGAGGAGAGCAGGCGGAACGGGCATGGGCGCCGAACCCGGATGGGCCTCCCCCGCCACCGGTACCCGCCCGGTGAGTGTCCCGGGCGGTGTGGAGGACCTGCCGGTGCCGCGGACGGTCGCCTGCTCGCTGCGCTCCGGCCGTGGGCTCTGGGCCGATCCGCAGGCCTGCACGGCGGTGCACGCCGCGGCGCGCCGGCTCGGCGAGATGGGCGTCCCGGTGACCGCGGACGACCCGCCCTACCGCGCATGGCTCCCGGCGCAGGTCGCCCGGCGCCGCGACGCCGGGGTGGCCCGCCGGGTCGACGAGCTCGGTCTCGACCCGGATCGTCTCGGGGCGGACGCACGTGCCGCGCTGCGCCGGGACCGGCAGGTGCGCCGCCTCGGCGGCCCCCGACCGGCCAGCCCGAGCCGGTGGCGTCAGCGGGCACTCGCCCTGTTCGACGACGGCGGGTACGACGTGCTGCTGCTGCCCGCCCCCGCCGCCGGGGAGTTCCCGCCGGCGTGCCTGGGAGCGTGGAACCTGGCCGGCCTGCCGTCGCTGGTCGCGCCCGTGCGGTGCGGCACCCACCGGCAGCCGGTGCAGCTGGTCGGCCGGGCCGGGGCCGAGCGGTTGCTGCTGGGTACCGCGGCGCTGCTCGAGCGGGGGTAGCGGCCGGGCCTCCGTCGGGGCGGACCCGTCAGGGCGGACCCGTCAGGCCGGCGGGTCCCAGCTGCCGGTCGAGAGGAACCTGTCCATCGTCGCGCGATAGGGCGCGAGGTCCATGCCCTGGGCGGCGACCCAGTCGTCGTCGTAGTAGCTGTGGCCGTAGCGGTCGCCGCCGTCGCAGATCAGCGTGACGACGCTGCCGGAGCGCCCGTCGCGGAGCATCTGCGCCACCAGCTGCCAGACGCCCCACAGGTTCGTGCCGGTCGAGCCGCCGGCCCAGCGCCCGGTGACGTCGCGCAGGTGCCGCGCGGCGGCGACACTGGCGGCGTCCGGGACCGGGATCATCCGGTCGATCACGCTGGGCACGAAGCTGGGCTCCATCCGCGGGCGGCCGATCCCCTCGATCCTCGACGGCATCCCGGTGGCGTAGTCGTGTGCTCCGCTCGCCCAGCCGGGGAAGAACGCGGAGTTCTCCGGGTCGACGACGGCGAGCCGGGTGGGCAGGCGCCGGTAGCGCAGGTAGCGCCCGATCGTCGCCGACGTGCCGCCGGTGCCGGCGCCGACCACGACCCACTCCGGTATCGGGTGCGGCTCGTCGGACATCTGCGCGAGCATCGACTCGGCGATGTTGTTGTTGCCCCGCCAGTCGGTGGCGCGCTCGGCGTAGGTGAACTGGTCCAGGTAGTGCCCGCCGGTCTCGCGGGCCAGCT
>JAKDNL010000858.1 GCA_030451825.1 Pseudonocardia sp.
GCCGGTAGCGATCCCACCACGTCCGCTCCGCAGGTGGCGGTGCGCCGACAGTCCGAGATTCCGCTGACGATCAGCCTGGAGTACTCCGTCGACCTCGACAGTGCCCAGCCGAACTGGAAGATCCAGTCCGGCAACACGGGGCCGGGAGTCGACGTCATGTACTACGAAACTCGGCAGGGCAAGGATGACGGGCTGATTCAAGGCGCGGGTGGCGACGTCGCCCGCGTGCAGGGTTCGCGGTCTTATCGAACTTGCGAGGCCGCGACCGGCTACACGGGCGAGGTCAAGGCTGCGCCCTGGGCATCGTACTGCGTGCGTACCTCCGAACGGCGTTTCGCCTATCTCACGGTTCGTTCCGAAGGGGCAGGCCAGGGCGTGTTCGACGTCGTGGTCTGGGATCCACCCTTCGCCTCGAGCTGAGCCTGGATCCACCGACGAACTTCGTGAGTTGATCGTGTCGCAGCAGGGGAGGTGTCCTCTGACCTGGGATGATGGGAGTTGCTGAAGCTTCCACGATCCAAGGAAGAGGACACCTCGCAGATGCGATTGTTGCACGGCGCGGCGGCGATGTCGGCGCAGTTCGATGACCCGAATCTGGTGTCGTGCGCGGGGCTGGTGCCGGTGATGCGCCTGGCCGAGGAGTCCGGGCTGTCCGGGTTGGTCGCCGAGCACCTCACGGTGCCTGCGCCGTTGGGCGCGAACACTCCGTACAAGATCGGCGGTGTGGTGGCCGGGATGGTCGCCGGGGCGGACTCGATCGACGATCTGGACGTGCTGCGCCACGGCGGCATGCCCGAGCTGTTCGCTGGGGTGCGGGCGCCGTCCACGCTCGGCTCGTTCCTGCGCGCGTTCTCCTGGGGCAACGTGTGTCAGCTGGAGGCGGTGGGCCGCAGACTGCTGCCCGAGCTCACCGCCCGTACCCCGGTCCTGCCCCAGGCCGAGCAGCTGACCTATCTGGACATCGACTCGTGTCAGCGCCGCGTGTACGGGCACGCCAAGCAGGGCGCCGAGTTCGGCCACGCCAAGGTGGGCGGCTACCAGCTGCGCCTGCGCGGGCTCAACCCGCTGATCGCGGCGATCTCCACCCCGACCAGCGCGCCGCTGGTGTGCGGGACCCGGCTACGCGGCGGGAGCGCGAACACCGCCCGCGGCGCGAAGTCGTTCATCGCCGCCCAGATCGGCACCGCGCGGGCCGCCGGTGCCACCGGCGAGCTGCTGGTACGGATGGACTCGGGCTACTACAACGCGGCCGCGGTCGGGGCGTGTCGTCGCGGCGGGGCCCGGTTCTCGGTGACCGCCCGGATGGACCCCAAGATCCGCCGCGCCATCGCCGACATCGACGAGCATGACTGGGTCGGCATCCGCTACCCACACGCGGTGTGGGAGGAAGACGAGCAGCGCTGGATCTCCGACGCCGAGGTCGCCGAGATCACCTACACCGCGTTCAGCAGCAAGCGCAAGCACGCGGTGACCGCCCGGCTGATCGTGCGCCGGGTCCGCCGCCTGGCCCCGGCCGGGCAGACCGAGCTCACCCCGGCCTGGCGCCACCACGCCGTGTTCACCGACAGCGCCGCCCCGATGCTCGAAGCCGAGGCCGAACACCGCGGCCACGCGATCATCGAGCAACTGTTCGCCGAACTGATCGACGGGCCGCTGGCGCACCTGCCGTCGGGGAACTTCGCCGCCAACGCCGCCTGGCTGTCCTGCACCGCGATCTCGCACAACCTGCTACGCGCCGCCGGCACCCTGGCCTCGCGCCACCACGGCACCGCCCGGGCCGCCACCCTGCGCCGGCACCTGATCAGCGTGCCCGCCCGACTCGCGCACCACGGCCGCGACCGGATCGTGCTGCACCTCCCCGAACACTGGCCCTGGTACGACCCCTGGGACGGGCTCTTCGAGGCCACTCACCGCCACCGCGCACCACCAGGCGCCCGAGCGGCCTGACCGGCACCCGCCCCGACGCCATCGGACGACCTCCGCGGTCCACCGCCCCAACCAACCGATCCGGAATCCTCGGACACGCCGCAGAATCGTCAGCGGCCGATACCACACGTCCCGAACACAGCAACGGATCACCAGTCCCCGAAAATGATCACACGAGATTCATCGGTGGTTCCAGGCTCAGT
>JAKDNL010000232.1 GCA_030451825.1 Pseudonocardia sp.
GAGCACAAGTTCGGGACGACCACGATCGAGCGCGCACCCACCCGGGTCGTGACGGTCGGGTACCAGGAGCACGACTTCGTACTGGCCCTCGGCGTCGCCCCGGTCGGGGTGCGGTACTGGTACGGCCCGGAGAACGACGTCGTCCACCCGTGGGCCGAGCCGGTCGCGCAGTCGCTGAACGCGAACCCGGCGATCCTCAACATGGACACGATCGATCCGGAGAAGATCGCCGCGCTGCGTCCCGACCTGATCCTGGGCACCTATTCCGATCTCACGCCGGAGAACTACGCCCTGGTGTCCCGGATCGCGCCGACCATCGGCATCCCGAAGGGCTTCAACGACTACGGCCTGCCCTGGCAGGAGACCACCCGGGTGATCGGGAAGGCGCTGGGTCGCTCCCCGCGGGCCGAGGAGCTGGTCGCCGACGTCGACGGACGGTTCGCCGCCGTCCGCGACGCCAACCCGCAGTTCGCCGGGAAGTCCGTGGCGGTGGCGAACTACGCCGCGGACAAGCTCAGCGTGTTCGCCTCGCAGGACCCGCGGTCCCGGTTCTTCACCAACCTCGGTTTCCGGGTGCCGCCGCGCTACGACCAGCTGGCCGGCACCAGCTTCTACGCCGATCTGAGCTTCGAGCAGATCGCCGAGCTGGACCAGGACCTGCTGGTCTGGGACCAGATCTCCTACACCCCCGGCGGCAGGGCGACGATCGTCAACAGCCCGCTGGTGCAGGGGCTGGACGTGACCCGGGCCGGGCACACCGTGTTCCTCGAAGGGGCCACCGAGCTGGCGTTCGCCTGGAACACCGTGCTCAGCCTGCCTGCGGCGCTGGACGGAGTGCGCCCGCAGCTGGAGAAGATCTACCCGCCGACCGGGGCCTGAGCGCGGGGTTCGTATCGTGACCCCGGTGAGGGGCTGGCCGTTCCGGTTGCTGCTGCTCGCCACGGCGCTCGGGTTCGGCGGCTACGCGCTGCTGCTGCCGGTGGTGCCGCTGTGGGTCTCGCGTGGCGGGGCGGGGGAGTTCGGCGCGGGGCTGAGCACCGGCGTGCTGATGGCGGTCACGGTGGCGACCCAGCTGGGTGTTCCGGCGCTGCTGCGACGGGTCGGACACCGGGCCGTCCTGTGCTCCGGGATGGTGCTGCTCGGTGCGCCCGCGCCGTTGCTCGCCCTGTCCTCGGACCTCGGGCCGGTACTGGCCGTCGCGGTGCTGCGCGGTGTCGGGTTCGGGTTGCTCACGGTGGCCGGCAGCGCGCTGGTCGCCGAGCTGGTCGACCCGTCCGAGCACGGGCGGGCCTCGGCCTGGTTCGGCTACGCGGTCGGGCTCCCGCAGCTGCTGTTCCTGCCGGCCGGGGTGGCGGTGGCCGACGTGCTCGGCTTCGCCGGGGTGTTCGTCGCGGCCGGGGTCGGCCCGGTGCTGTCGGCGGTGGTCGTGCTGTTCGTGCGCGGGCCGGGTACCGGCCGGGCGCCCGCGCGGGCGACGGCCGTTCGTGAAGCCGGCCACCGCGCCGTGCGCACGGGCGGCCGAACGGTGCGCGCCGCGCCGGTGCTGGCGATGCTCGCCTGCTCCACCGCGCAGGGCGGGATCATCACGTTCGGCCCGTTGCTGGCCCCGGGTGCGACGATCGCGGTGCCGCTCGCGCTGTTCCTGACCGCGCTCGGCGCGCTGGTGGGCCGCGGGGTGGCCGGGGAGATCACCGACCGGCGCGGTCGGGCCGGTGCGCTGCTGCCGGTCGGGACGGCGCTCGCGGCGGCCGGGATGGTGCTGGTCCTGCTCTCCGGTGGCGCCAGCGCGCTGCTGGTCGTCGGCGCGGCCGTCGTCGGGACCGGGTTCGGCCTGGTGCAGAACGACGCGATGGTCGCCCTGTTCGCCGCGGCCGGTCCGCGGAGCTACGGCACGGCCAGCGCGGCCTGGAACGTCGCCTACGACGCCGGAACCGGGCTCGGCGCGAGCGGGCTCGGTGCGATCGCCGAGCCGTTCGGCTTCGCGGCGGCGTTCGGGGTGTCCGCGCTGTTCCTGCTCGTCCTGACGCCGGCGGTGCGGCCGGTACGGCGCCGCCCGGGTTGAGCGGTGACCTACCGGTCCAGTCCCGGCGATACGACCGAGAGAGAGTGCTCGACCGCGGCCTCCAGCAGGCGGTCGTCGTAGCTGATCAGCACGTCCAGCTCGGACCGCAACAGGAGGGCGGTGGCCAGATGGATCGCGTCGAGCGACCGTAGCGCGGGTCCCGGCAGGCGGCTGGCCGATCCGATGATGGCCGAGGAGATCTCAGCTTGTTCGACGGTGTCGAGGAGGAGATCGGCGCGGGGAAGGCGCTGTGGACTGACGCGCTGCAGCGCCCGTCGTGTCTCGACCTGGAGGAGGACGCTGGACACCAACGGCGCGTCCGCATCGTCGAGCATCGTTCGGAGTTCAGGCGTCCACGGTTCCTCGTCGACCACCAGCTTCACGAAGGCCGAGGTGTCGATATAGATCACCAACGTTCCTCGTCCCGCATCTGCTGGAGCGTCTCGGACAGCGAGGGCGCGCCCGGTTCGGGGGGCGGCGGAGGCATGAGATCGCGCCACGATCCCGTCGCTCGCCGGAGCTGCCCGGCGGCCTCGAGGCGGTCGAGGATCGAGTCCGGCTGGTCCTCGGCCGGGACGAGGTACGCGACAAGTTTGCCGCGCTCGGTTACCGGTACCCGCCTGCCGGCCTTGGCCAGCGCGACGTACCGCGAGGCGTGTTGGCGCAGCTCGCGGATTCCGATGCGTTCCTCGTGCTCGGCCGGATCCACGACAGGAATGTAGCACCTCATGTGCTACCAGGGAGCGAGGCTTTCCGGCCTCGGAACCCACAACAGCGCCAGCGCGGCGACGGTGAGTGCCACCCCGGCCGGGCTGAGCCAGGTCTGGCCGGGCAGTGCCATCGCACCGACCCCGCCGACCGCGGTCGCGACGAGCGGCACCGTCGCGCGTACCCGTGTCCACCGTCCGGGGCGCAGCACGGCGCGCGCCAGTGCCAGGCACACGACCGCGAGCACCAGGTGCACGCCGACCGCCCCGGCGACGGATCCCTCGGCCGCCGCCGGGGTGGGGAGAACCCGGCGGCGACGAACGCCGCCTCCTCGCCCTCCCGGTTCAGCTAGATCAGCAGGGCCATCAGTACCTGGAACGCCGGCGGCGCGGCCGGGACGGCGCCGCCCGGGCTGAGCGCTCCACCACCGCTGCACGAGCGGAGCCCTCGTCCACCTGGGGCGTACGAACGGAGCGTTCGTCCAATCCGCCGGCGGCGAGGACCCGCCTCGTCCGTCGCGCGGCGCGCGATCCTTGCCGCGCCGTTGCACGAGCGGAGCTCTCGTCCACCCGGGGCGTACGAGCGGAGCGCTCGTCCAACCCAGACACGCTTCGGTGACGGGAGGCGTCGGGCCCGGCACCGCGCGTGCGGTACCGGGCCCGAAGGGCGTGCGGGGCTATTGGCCCTTGGCGATCCACTCCTCGAGGTGCGGGGCCTCGTCGCCGATCTTCGTCGAGTCGCCGTGCCCGGTGCGCACCTGCGTGTCGCCGGGCAGCGTCAGCAGCGTCGTGCGGATCGAGTCGATGATCGTGTCGAAAGACGAGTACGACCGCCCGGTCGCGCCGGGACCGCCCTGGAACAGGGTGTCACCGCTGAACACGACCTTCAGCTCCGGCGAGTACAGGCACGACGAGCCGGGGGAGTGTCCCGGCGTCTGCAGCACACGCAGGTCGACCCCACCGGCGGAGAGCACGTCGCCGTCGTGCAGCTCGCCGTCGGGCTGACGGTCCGGCCAGGTCATGTCCCAGAGGACCTTCTCGGCCGGGTTCAGCCAGATCGGCGCGGAGAACCGGTCGGCCAGCTCCGGGGCCTGGTTGACGTGGTCGTCGTGCGCGTGGGTGCACACGATCGCCTTCACCCGGCGGTCACCGACGGCGTTCGCGATCGCGTCCGCGTCGTGCGCGGCGTCGATCACGAAGACCTCGGAGTCGTTGCCGACGATCCAGACGTTGTTGTCGACGTCGAAGCTGCCGCCGTCGAGGTTGAACGTCCCGGACGTGGTCACGTGGTCGATCGGACCGGCCATCAGAAGATCACCACCGAACGCAGGACCTCGCCGTGGTGCATCTTCTCGAACGCCTGCTCGACGCCGTCCAGGGTGGTCTCCTCGGTGACGAACTTGTCCAGCGGGAACCTGCCCTGCAGGTACAGGTCGACGTACATCGGGAAGTCGCGGCTGGGCAGGCAGTCGCCGTACCACGCCGACTTCAGCGCCCCGCCGCGTCCGAAGAAGTCGATCAGGGGGATCTCCGGGACCATCATGTCCGGGAAGGGCACACCGACCAGGACGACGGTGCCGGCCAGGTCGCGGGCGTAGAAGGCCTGCTTGTAGGTCTCCGGGCGCCCCACCGCCTCGATGACGACGTCCGCGCCGTTGCCGTCGGTGTAGGAGCGGATGGTCTCGACCGGGTCCTCGTCCTTGGCGTTGATCGTGTGAGTGGCTCCGAAGCCCTTGGCCCACTCCAGCTTCCGCGGGTCGGTGTCCACCGCGATGATGGTGGTGGCGCCGGCCAGTGCGGCCCCGGCGATGGCCGCGTCACCGACACCGCCGCAGCCGATCACCGCGATCGAGTCGCCGCGCCCGATCTGGCCGGTGTTCACCGCGGCGCCCAGCCCGGCCATCATGCCGCAGCCGAGCAGGCCGGCGACCTTGGCCGGGGCCTCGGGGTTGACCTTGGTGCACTGGCCGGCCGCGACCAGCGTCTTCTCGACGAACGCGCCGATGCCCAGGGCGGGGGAGAGCGCGGTGCCGTCCTCCAGGGTCATCGGCTGCTTCGCGTTGTGGGTGTCGAAGCAGTACTGCGGCTTGCCCTTCTTGCAGGCCCGGCAGACCCCGCAGACGGCCCGCCAGTTGAGCACGACGTAGTCGCCCGGCTCCAGGTCGACGACGCCGTCGCCGATCGACTCGACGATCCCGGCCGCCTCGTGCCCGAGCAGGAACGGGAACTCGTCATTGATCCCTCCCTCCCGGTAGGACAGATCGGTGTGACAGACCCCGCAGGCCTGGATCTTCACCACCGCCTCGCCGGGGCCCGGGTCCGGGACCACGATCGTCTCGACCGTGACCGGTGCGCCCTTCGATCTCGCGACGACGCCGCGTACGTGCTGTGCCATGTCCGAGTACTCCACTCATCGGGGACCGGGGATATGCGTTGATGGCGACTGTGACATGTGCTGCCCCAGGTGTCTCCCCGACCCCAGTCCACTGCGGTCGGCTGCGTGATCCGTCGCGAGAACCACGACGATGTGGCGGACGACCCGCCGCCGAGCGTCAGGCCGCCCCCCGGGTGCTCCCGGGCGTGGTCAGGGTCGTGATCAGGCTGTCGATGTAGGCGGTCAGGTCCGCACCGCGGGGGAGCAGGGCGGGTGTCGCGCGGGCGATCTGGACATGCCCCAGGTACGCCGTGAACGCCGCCAGGCCACGCCGGGCGGCCTCGTCCCGGTCGAAGCCGAGCTCGGCGAACATCGTCTGCAGGTGCTCCAGTCGTCGCCTGCTGACCCGCTCCAGAGTAGGCCCGACCAGCGGGTGGCCGGCTCCGGCCTGCAGCGCCGGCTCGACCGCGCCCGGGTCGTCCGCCGCCGCGGTGGCGGAGTGGAGTACCTGCGAGACCAGGGCCCGCAGAGCCCCGAGCGCGTCCGGGGCGGCTGCCGCGGCCGTGATCACGTCGGTGGTGTTGCGCTGTTCCCACAACGTGAGCGCGGCCTCGACGAGCGCGTCCCGGTTCGCGAAATGCCAGTAGAAGCTGCCCTTCGTCGCGCCGAGGCGTACCGCGATCGGTTCCACCGCGACCGCGGACAACCCGCCCTCGCCCAGCGCGGTCAGCGCCGCCGCCGCCCAGTCCTCGCGCGTCAAGCGCTTCCGTCCGGCCACGAACATACGCTACCGTACGGATAACATACGGTAGCGTACGGAGACTCGACGATGATCAAGAACGTGCACGAACGCGACCTGGCCGTCCCGGCCGCCACGGCAGGCGGCCTGCTGGACGCTCTCGGGGGCCCGGACGACGCGCTGTGGCCGTCTCCGGAGTGGCCACCGATGCGCCTGGACATGCCGTTGCGGGTCGGCTCCGGCGGCGGGCACGGCACGATCCGTTACCACGTCAGCGCCTACGAGCCGGGACGCCGGGTGGAGTTCACCCTCGACCCCGGCCAGGGGTTGCACGGCCGGCACACGTTCACCGTCGAGTCGCTCGGGTCGCACCGCTGCCGGATCCGGCACGAGATCACCGGCCGGGTGGACGGGGTGATGCGGCTGGGCTGGCCGCCGGCCGTCCGCGCGCTGCACGACGCGGTGCTGGAGGACCTGCTCGACCGCGCCGAGCGGATGCTCGGCGTCGGGCCCGACCGCCCCGCTCGCTGGTCGGTGTGGGTACGGCTGCTGCGCCAGGTGACCGGTCCGGTGTTCGTGCGCGCCGTCGACGTACCGGTCGACGGGTTGCTGCCCGGCGCGCTGGACCGGGTGGACGCCACGGACGCGTTCGCCGTCGACGTGGCGGACGGG
Organism: Pseudonocardia sp.; assembly: GCA_030451825.1. Classification (GTDB taxonomy): domain Bacteria; phylum Actinomycetota; class Actinomycetes; order Mycobacteriales; family Pseudonocardiaceae; genus Pseudonocardia. The sequence continues at coordinate 6,555 of JAKDNL010000232.1, forward strand.
CTGCCGTCGGACCCGCAGTGGTGGGCCGACCAGATCCTCCGCGACCCGCCGGCACCCGTCGTCGCGTTGATGGCGCTGCACGAGGTGCTGGTCGGCCTGGCCGGGATCGCCCGCGCCACCGGCGACGAGTTCGCCACCCGGCAGCGGACCGGCGAGGAGGTGCTCCTCGGCGCGGACGCCGGGCACCTGGACTTCCGCGCCGTCGTGCGACGGGAGCCGGGGCGGGTCGTGCTGGGTACCGTGGTCGCTCTGCGCAACCGTCGGGGACGGCTCTACTGGGCGGTCGTGAGCCGGGTGCACCCGATCGTGGTGCGGGCGATGCTGGCCCGCGCGGCCGGAGGGGCGCGGGCCGGGGCCGGCCCGTCGGTCCGTCGCGGGCCTGCACGCGCCGCCGGCTCCAGGTCCGCCAGTCTCCACTCATGACCGATACAGAGGGCGCGCACACCTGCTGACCAGCCGGAACTGTGTGACCGCTCGCCGATCGACGCGGCAGGTTCGCCCACGCCGGTCTGAAGTTGTCGGACCGACGTGCCACAGTTGAGTCAGGAAGAAGCGAGGGAGGCTGAGATGACCGCGACACTGCCAGATCGCCCGAACGTAGAAGAGGCCAACGAGCAGGATCTACGGGCGGCCGTCCAGCATGCGCTCGCCCGGTCCGGCTTCACGTTCGACGAGCTCTCGGAGCAGGCGGCCAGGGGACAGTTCGAGACAGTCCGTGCCCGCATGGCGTGGATGGCGATCGGCGACCTGAAGCACCTGGCTGACTGACGCGCAAGAGTGCCGCAACTCACCTGAGCAAGGAGGCCGGCGCGTTCGCGGCGCAGCTCTCGGAGCTGCTCAACAGGACTATCTGCACTGGCATTCGCCTGACGGCCGTTCCTACGCTGCAGGAACGGCGCGCCATGGTCGGTTACAAGATCGATCGCCGTAATCACGACTCCACTGTGGGTATCCCGGTGACGCTCGGTCGTAAGCCCGCGAATTGTTTCCTTGCAGCGCAGTTTCGACTACGCGCCGACGACGAGGGTCGCTACCCGGCGATCGAGACGTCGTTCGTCGGTCTGTTTCTTGACGAAGAGCTGGATCGGACCATCGCGCACTGGGACTACGAGAGAGACTACGAGCGGGACAAGCGCGACGGGTATCCCGAAGCGCACCTGCAGGTCTGCGCGACGTCGTCGGCGTGGGATGAGCTTTGCGCAGCGACCCGGGGTGACGGTCGAGCGTTGGAGAAGCTCCACTTCCCCACGGGATTGCGGCGCTACCGGACGACCCTGGAAGACGTGATCGACTTCCTGATCGCCGAGAAGATTGCCGAGGCGCACCCCTCTGCGAGTGAGGCGCTCGCGGAGGGCCGGGAGAAGTTCCGGCGCACACAGCTCCGGGCGGCCGTGCGGCGCGACCCAGAAACGGCGATATCGATCTTACGGGAAATGAAGAAAATCGAATAGCTGTGGCTGTGCGGAGGCGATGACCCTGATCGATGCGGGGATGATCCCACACACGCGTTATTCTCGAACAGCCCGATCTTGATGACCGGGCCAGGTTGCTGGCGCCGTACGCGGTGGCCTTGAAGAAGTCGTCCCATCCGTGCCGCCGTCCGCGGGCCGCCGTCTGTCATTCGGCGCGTCGGGATCGGGCCGGGTCGGTACGGTGCTGGCCATGACGACGTCGTCGGAACCGTTGCCCCCGATGGGAGTCGCGCTCGGCGCGGTGGCCGGTGCGGGACGGCCCGGGCACTCCCGGATCGCCGCGCCGCTCGGCCCCGACGGTGCGCTGCTCGACGTGGGCTCGCTGGCGACCGCGCAGCGCGGCCCGCACCCGGACCTGCTCACCGCCCCGAACCTGGACGCCCTGCTCGCCGCCGGACGTCCGGTCTGGCGCGAGGTGTGGGAATGGCTCGCCGGATGGCTGGCCGACCCGGAGCGGCTCGGGCCCTACGGGCTGCCGGCGGAGGGGCTGACGCCGGTGCTGCCGTTCGGCGTCGCCGACTACGTCGACTTCTACGCCTGCGAGCAGCACGCGCGCAACGCAGGCCTGATCTTCCGCCCGGACTCCGAGCCGCTCGCCCCGAACTGGAAGCACCTGCCCGCCGGCTACCACGGCCGGGCGGGGACGGTGCGGGTCAGCGGCACCCCGGTGATCCGTCCGCACGGGCAGCGCGGCCGCGGCGACCACGGCCCGACCCGCACCCTGGACCTCGAGGCGGAGCTCGGGTTCGTCCTGGGCGACCCCGCTCCGGGCCCGGTCGGGATGGACACCGCGCTGGAGCACGTGTTCGGCGTGGTGCTGCTCAACGACTGGTCGGCCCGCGACATCCAGGGCTGGGAGACCCGCCCGCTCGGCCCGCACCTGGGCAAGTCGTTCGCCACGTCGATCTCGGCCTGGGTGACCCCGCTGGACGAGCTGGCCGCGGCCTGGACCGACCCGCCGGCCCGCGATCCGGAGCCGCTGGAGTACCTGACCGGCGCCGCCGACCGCGGCCTGGACCTCGAGCTGGGCGTGCACCTGGAGGGTGACCGCGTCTCCGGCCCGCCGGCGCGCGAGCTCTACTGGACCGCGGCCCAGCTCGTCACGCACCTGACGTCGAACGGCGCCGGGCTGCGCGCCGGCGATCTGCTCGGCTCCGGCACGATCTCCGGCCCGCGCCGCGAACAGCGGGGCTCGCTGCTGGAGCTGTCCTGGGGCGGATCGGAGCCGATCGTGCTCTCCGGCGGCACCGCCCGTACCTATCTCTGCGACGGCGACGAGGTCGTGCTCACCGCGACCGCCCCGCGCGTCGACGGCACCCGCTTCTCCCTCGGCGAGGTGCGGGGGAGGGTGCAGCCGGCCGCTGCCCGCTGACCGACGCATCGTGATCGGGAAGCGCTGCATCGAGAATTCTCGAAGAAGTGTGGCCGAGGATGTCGAGACCGGCCCGCCGGCTCCGTTCCAGGAGCAGATGCGGCCACCGTGGCCGCACCCGAACCAAGGAGACCGGCATGGCGAAGTACCTGTTCCTCAAGCACTACCGCGGCGCCCCCGAGGCCGTCAACGGCGTCCCGATGGACCAGTGGACCCCGCAGGAGATCGAGGACCACGTGCAGTACATGAACGACTTCGCCGCCCGGCTCGAGGGCACCGGTGAGTTCGTCGACAGCCAGGCCCTCTCGGCCGAGGGCACGTTCGTCCGCTACGACGGGGAGGGCCGGCCGCCGGTCACCGACGGCCCCTTCGCGGAGACCAAGGACCTGATCGCCGGTTGGATGGTGATCGACGTCGACA
>JAKDNL010000233.1 GCA_030451825.1 Pseudonocardia sp.
GCGGTGACGAACTGCCCGTCGAACCGCGCGTCACGCGAGGTGACGGCGCGGTAGCAACGGTCGTGGTCCAGCAGCACGGAAGGAACTGTGCCACCCGGTACCGACAGTCTTCCGGCGGAATCGGGCGCGGAGGTCCGGGAAGGATCTAGTCCAGGCCGCCGCGCTTGACCAGCTGGGCGGCGATCACGTTGCGCTGGATCTCGTTCGTCCCCTCGCCCACGATCATCAGCGGCGCGTCCCGGAAGTACCGCTCGACGTCGAACTCGGTGGAGTAGCCGTATCCGCCGTGGATGCGCACCGCGTTCAGCGCGATCTCCATCGCCACCTCGGAGGTGAACAGCTTCGCCATCCCGGCCTCCATGTCGCAGCGTTGACCCGCGTCGTACTTCTCAGCCGCGTAGAGAATCAGCTGACGGGCCGCGGTGATCTTGGTGGCCATGTCGGCGAGGTAGTTGCCGATCGACTGGTGCTGCCAGATCGGCTTGCCGAAGCTCTCCCGCTCCTGGGCGTAGCGCAGCGCGTCGTCCAGCGCCGCACGCCCGACGCCGAGCGCCCGCGACGCGACCTGGATCCGGCCCGTCTCCAGGCCCTTCATCATCTGCCCGAAGCCCTTACCCGCGGTGCCGCCGAGCACGGCCGAGGCCGGGACGCGCATGTCGTCGAAGGACAGTTCGCAGGACTCGACGCCCTTGTAGCCCAGCTTGGGTAGGTCCCGCGACACGGTCAGCCCGGGCCCGTGCTCGACCAGCAGGATCGACACGCCCCTGTGCTGGGGCTCGACGTGCGGGTCGGTCTTGCACATCAGCGCGATCAGCCCGGACCGTCGCGAGTTCGTGATCCACGTCTTGGAGCCGTTGACGACGTAGGAGTCCCCGTCGAGGTCCGCGCGGGTGGACATGGCCTGCAGGTCCGAACCGCCGCCGGGCTCGGTGAGCGCCATCGTGGCCCGGATCTCGCCGGTCGCCATCCGCGGCAGGTAGTGATCCTTCTGCTCCTGCGTGCCGAACTCCAGGATCAGCTTCGAGACGACGGTGTGCCCGCCCATCGCCCCGGCCAGGCTCATCCAGCCGCGCGAGAGCTCCGCGGTGACCAGCGCGTAGCAGGGCATCGACACCGGCGCCTCACCCCACGGCTCGGGGATCGCGAGGCCGAAGATGCCGAGCTCCTTCATCTGCTCGATCAGCTTGTCCGGGTAGGTGTTCGCGTGCTCCATCTCGCGGACCACGGGACGCACCTCGCGGTCGACGAATCCGCGAACCGTGTCGACGACGGCGTGCTCCTCGGTGCTCAGCTCGGTCACCACGACTCCTTGGCTCGACTCTATAGAATGCCTAATTCTCGCACGTGCTCGTCCAGGACGGGGCCGGCCCGGTACCACGATCCCCGGCTCAGCCTGCCGACAGGCGTGCGCGGGCGTCGGTCAGGTTGCCAGGGTCCTGCAGGACAGGCCCGGCGGCGACCCCGCGGGCTCGCCGCCGGCCGGGTCCGAGCCCCGCATGACCTCGGTGCGGGCCGGGTCGACGGGGCGGCCCGCGGTGGGGGCCTCAGCCTCAGGGCCGGGTCGGCCGGGTGCGATTCCCCCGGGCTGCGCGCTCAGTTCCGGCAGTACTCGTCGTCCACGTAACCGTGCTGGCAGGCGTACTCGACCTGGTTCTCGAGCCGGTCGTTCGAGGGGTCCCTGGGCCGCTGCCGCTCCGTGCGCTCACGTCGCTCGCTCCGCTCTTGCCGCTCGGAACTGTGGTTCCGGCGCTCGGACCGGGCGTCCTCGTCGTCCGCGCCGGTGCGGGGAGCGGAGCGGGTGGTCGGCGTCGTCGGTTCCTCGGTCTCGGCGGCCGGGCGGGGCGCGGCACTCGGCGGCGGAGCCGGCAGTGGCGGCGCGGGGACGTCGGGAGCGGTCGCGGCGGGCGGCGGTGCCGCCGGAGGGAGGGCCGGCCCGGACGTGTCGGCGCCGGTGAGGGAGAACGCCGTCACGGTGCCGATGGAGGTGACCGCGACGACTCCGGCGGTCAGCAGGGCGTGCACACCCGGCATGCGCATGGTTTCCCCGATCGGTTTCCGGGCTCGGCACCCGGGTGAGGTTCGGTCTGCTCCCGGCAGGTGACATCGCCCGACGCTCGCGCACACGGGGAGTCACTACGACGAGTGGGGGAAGTATGCCGTAGTCCTCTCGGCCCAGCACCGGTGGCTGTCCGTTGCCGGTCCGGCGCGACGTGACCCGATGCCACCGCACCGGATACGGGATCATGGAACGCAGGATCGTGGATCACGGCCGTCGGCCGTTCCCGGCCCCACACCAAGCACCGTCCCGACACCGCACGCAGGAGGCCGGCATCACGATCGATCACCTGCCTGCACGGGCCGCAGCCGCGGTGCCGGGTCCTGCCGACCGCAGGGCCGGCCGGGTGACCGCGGCCCGGACCCGGATCATCGGCTGGGTCCTGCTGCTCGTGCTCGCTTCGCTCGCCGTGGGTCACGCTCGTGACCTGGTTTCTGCTGATCAACGACACGGACAGGCGGATCGACGGCGCGCTCTCCTCCGAGGTCTCCGAGTTCGCGCGGGTCGGGCTGCCCGGCGACCCGAGCCGGGCAGCCCCAGCCCCTGACCCCGTCGGCAAGCATGGCGCGCCGCCGCCGCGGTGGTGGTGGCCGGGCGGCTGACCTCGCGGCCTCACGACTACCCTGGGCGCCCGTGTCCCTCACCCTCGGCATCGTCGGTCTGCCCAATGTCGGCAAGTCGACGCTGTTCAACGCTTTGACCCGCAACGACGTGCTCGCCGCGAACTACCCGTTCGCCACGATCGAGCCCAACGTCGGGGTGGTGCCGCTGCCGGACCCGCGCCTGGACGAGCTGGCGAAGATCCACTCCTCCGCCAAGATCATCCCGGCCACGGTGTCGTTCGTCGACATCGCCGGCATCGTCAAGGGGGCGTCCGAGGGGGCCGGGCTGGGCAACAAGTTCCTGGCCAACATCCGTGAGTCCGACGCCATCTGCCAGGTCGTGCGCGTGTTCTCCGACTCCGACGTGGTGCACGTCGACGGCCGGATCGACGCCGCCGGCGACATCGACACGATCGCTACCGAGCTGATCCTTGCCGACCTGCAGACCCTGGAGAAGGCGCTGACCCGGCTCGAGAAGGAGGCGCGGACCAACAAGGACCGCCGCCCAGCGCTGGAGGCCGCCCAGCAGGCCGCCGCGATCCTGAACGACGGCCGGGCGCTGTTCCAGGCCGGCGTCGAGGCCGAGCCGCTGCGCGAGCTGACGCTGCTCACCACGAAACCGTTCCTCTACGTCTTCAACGCCGATGAGCCGATCCTCTCCGACGACGCCAAGCGCAAGGAGCTGACCGAGCTGGTCGCCCCCGCGCAGGCCGTGTTCCTGGACGCGAAGGTCGAGTCCGAGCTGCTCGAGCTCGACGACGAGTCCTCCCTCGAGCTGCTGGAGTCGATCGGCCAGGACGAGCCGGGCCTCAACGCGCTGGCCCGCGCCGGGTTCACCACCCTGGGGCTGCAGACCTACCTGACCGCCGGTCCGAAGGAGTCCCGGGCCTGGACGATCCACCGTGGCGACACCGCCCCGCAGGCCGCCGGAGTGATCCACACCGACTTCGAGCGCGGCTTCATCAAGGCCGAGATCGTGTCCTACGACGACCTGGTCGCGGCCGGGTCGATGAACGCCGCCAAATCCGCGGGCAAGGTGCGGATGGAGGGCAAGGACTACGTGATGTCCGACGGCGACGTCGTGGAGTTCAGATTTAACGTCTAGCGTTATTGACGCGGTGCGTTATATGATGCTCGTGTGATCAGGTCGTTCGGCAGCAAGGTCACCGAAACGATCTGACATGAGCAGTACGTCAAGGGCGTCGATAGGACCGTGCAACGCGTGACCCTGCGGAAACTCGAGCTGATCCATGCGGCCAAGGATGTGGAGGATCTCCGGATTCCTCCGGGGAATCGCTTGGAACGGCTGGTCGGGGACTGTCGGGGGCAGAACAGCATTCGGGTGAACGCCCAGTGGCGCATCTGCTTCGTTTGGAGAGAAGGAGGCGCTGACGATGTCGAACTCGTCGACTATCACTGAGAACGACCTGCTCGAGCCGATCCACCCCGGGGAGATCCTGATGGAGGACTTCATCGAGGGGTTCGGGATCACGCAGAACAAGCTCGCCGTGTCGATCGGGGTGCCACCGCGCCGGATCAATGAGATCGTGCACGGCAAGCGAGGTATCACGGCAGACACGGCGATCCGCCTTGCGCGGTACTTCGGGACGTCGGAGGAGTTCTGGATGAATCTGCAGTCCCACTATGAGCTGCGCTCGGAGCGGCGGGCGCTGGGGGACAAGGTCGCGGCGATCATACCGCTGCGGGTTGCGTGACGGAGCTGTCGATCGAGGTCGTCGCGCACGATGTGCCAGATCTTGCGGGCCTTACCGTGCCGGTTGCTCCCTACCGGAACGCGGTCGAGTTCAGGTTCAACGTCGAGAACACTCCTGCATCAGTGCCGATGCAGCTATGATGCAGCGATGCGGACCACCGTCGATCTTCCGCCGGCTGTGCACCGGCAGGCCAAGGAGATCGCGGAGCGCCGTGGTCTGTCGCTCTCGGCCGTGGTCGCGGAGCTGGCGGCGCGTGGATTGATCCAACTCGGCGAGCCGGCGGTGCTCGGTGTCGACGAGCGTTCTGGCTTTCCGGTGGTCAGCGTCGGTCGCAGGGTCACGTCGGAGGACGTGGCGGCTGCGTTGGACGAGGAGTGACGACCTACCTTCTCGATGCGAACGTGCTGATCGCGCTCACCGTCGCCGAACACGAGCATCACGATCGGGCCTCGACGTGGGCTGCGCGGATCGAGCGCTTCGCGGTGTGCCCGGTGGTGGAGGGGGCGCTCGTCAGGTTCCTGGTCCGGACCGGAGAGACACCGTCGGTGGCGACTGAGCTGCTCCGGGCGGTCCACGCCCTGCCCGATTGCGAGTTCTGGCCCGATTCCCTGTCCTACGCCGACGCGGGCCTCGCCCACGCTCGCGGGCACCGGCAGGTGACGGACGCCTATCTCGCGAGCCTGGCGGCGGGTGTTTCCGGCTCGACGCTGGCCACGCTCGACGAGGGGTTGGCACGGGCTCTGCCCGGTCTCACGACGCTCGTGCCGCCCACCGACCCCGTCCCGCCGCAGCGCCGCTGACGGTGGTCGGCCACGGAACGTGGTCGAGTCGGAGTTCCGTTCTTGCGTTGTGCGGGCCGGCGTTACTGCAGCAGTCCGACGGCAAGGGCCATTCCCAGGAACAGCACCAGCTGATAAGTGCAGTTGATCACGGTGAGCCGCGCCGGCTTCTGCTCGAAGGCGTTGTGCTGCACCAGAGTGGTCAGCGAGAACCCGAGGCAGGTCGCGAATCCGACGGCCAGATCGAGCCAGAGCGGGTCGCTGCCGAAGAAGCCCGACGCGATGGAGCAGCCGGCGGCGAGCACCAGCGCCGTGACGAGGATCGACGCCAGGAGGGCCGCGAACGGGCGCTTGCCGACTCTCTTGGAGTCCTCCTCGGTCACTCCCGTCAGCTCCCGCCAGACGCCGACGAAGCCCCACCCGCCGTACCAGGCTCCGGCTATCGCCATCCCGACCGCGGTCGCCACCACGACGGCCGGCCAGCTGATGCTCATCTCCATGCGGATCCCTCTGCTCGACATCTGCCCGGCCAGTTGATAAAATCAACTGCGATGGATGAAGTCAAGCAGGGTTCGAGGAGCCCTCGGTCCTACGGGCAGTTCTGCGGACTGGCGCGCGCCCTGGACATCGTGGGTGACCGCTGGACCCTCCTGATCGTGCGGGAGCTGATTCCTGGTCCGATGCGCTACACCGAGCTGAAGGCCTCGCTCGGGGGAATCGCGACGAACCTTCTGGCGGAACGGCTGCGGAGTCTGGAGGCGAACGGGATCGTCGAGCGCCGCCTGGAGGAGGCGGGCGTCGTCTACGCGCTCACACCCTGGGGCGCAGGGCTCCGCGAACCGATGGAGTCGCTCGGGAGGTGGGGCGCGCCGTTGTTGATGACAGGACGTGGCGGTGACTCATTCCAGCCGCGCTGGCTGACGCTCGCTCTCCCCGCCCTGCTCCGGGGTACGACTGCGACGCCTCCGGTGGAGCTCGGGGTCGAGACGGACGGATTCCTCATGGTCCTGCGCGTCGACGAGGGCGGCCCGAGCGCGTTCGTCCGCCCCGATCAGCAGCCGGACACGATCTTCACCGCCGCGCCGGAGATCGTCGTCGGGCTCGCGGTCGGCGGGCTCACGATCGACCAGGCACTCTCCATGGGGGATCTCCAGGGCGACAGACGAGTCCTTCGCGAGGTGTTTCCTCCGGGGCGACCGACCGCCGTGGTCGAGTTCCCGCCGTTCGCGACGAATGGCTGACAGCTCTCGTAACTCGTGCGAGCCCGTCGCGCACGATGGCCAGATCTTGCGGGCCTTGACGTGCAGCCGCACCCTGGCGGGGAGGTCTGATCCGGTTCATTCACCCGGTCGGATCAAGCCTGTCTCGTAGGCGATCACCACCAGCTGCGCACGGTCCCGCGCGCCGAGCTTGCTCAGCAACCGCCCGACGTGGGTCCGCGCGGTGGCCGGGCTGATGTGCAGCCGGGTGGCGATCTCGGCGTTCGACCGTGCCGCACCGACCTCGACCAGGATCTGCCGTTCGCGATCGGTGAGAACCTCGAGGCGTTCCGGTGACGGTCGAGCCGATGTCGCTGCGGCCCGGATCACGCGCCGCGTCACCGACGGGGACAGCAGTGCCTCGCCCGCCGCGACGACCCGGACGGCCTCGCGTAGCGCGTCCGGGCCGGTGTCCTTGAGCAGGAAGCCGGCGGCGCCGGCGCGGAGCGCGTCCAGGATGTTCCCGTCGGTGTCGAACGTGGTGAGCACGATGACCGAGGTTCCCGCGAGCGACTCGTCCTCGACGATTGCCCGGGTGGCGGCGATCCCGTCGGTGCCGGGCATGCGGATGTCCATCAGGACCACGTCGGGGTGCACGGCGCGGACCAAGGCGATGCCGCCGGAGCCGCTGCCCGACTCTCCGACGATCTCGATGTCGTCGGCCCGCTCGAGGAGTGCGCGCAGGCCCGCCCGGACGAGCTCCTGGTCGTCGACCAGGACGACGCTGATCACGGTTCACCTCCACCGGGCGGGAGCGGCAGGGTCGCCTCGACGACGAACCCGCGCGGCCCGGGGGCTGCGCTCAGCCGCCCGCCGGTCAGTTCGACCCGTTCCCGCATCCCGATGATCCCCCACCCGCCGGCTCCCGGGTCCGCGGCGGCCCCGCCGTCGTCGGACACTCGGATCGTGACCTGCTCTGATCCGGCGACGACGGTGAGGTCCACATGCGACGCCGACGAGTGACGGAGCACGTTGGTCAGTGCCTCCCGGACCACGTGGAAGGCGGTGGTCGCGGTGACGGCGGGGAGGACGTCGAGCCCGTCGCTCCCGTCGAAGCCGATCTCGACGCCGGCGATCCGGGTCTCCTGGAGGAGTGCCGCCAGCCGCTCGCGGAGGCCATCCGGCGGTGTCCCGCCGGAATCCCCCGGATCGCGCAGCACCCCCAGCGTGGCGCGCAGCTCCCGGGTGATCGACGAGCACGCGGTGCGCACCGTCGCCAGGGAACGGTCAGCGGCGTCCGGGTCCTCGTGCAACGCCTCGCGGGCGACGTCGGTGTGCAGCGCGATCACCGCCGTGGTGTGCGCCAGCAGGTCGTGCAGGTCGCGGGCGATCCGCAGCCGCTCCCGCTCCACCCGGTCGGTGGCCTCCTGCTCGCGTTCCCAACGCGCGGTGACCTCCCGCCGCCGCCGCTCGGTGTGCCACTCACGCCGTGCCCGCACCGCGGCGCCGCAGGCGATCGACGCCGCCATCAACGCCGCCGTCGACGGGAGCTCGTACCCGAAGAGCAGTCCGGGGTCGTCGCCCTGCACGGCGCGCACCGATGTGGACACCACGACGAGTGCGGCCGCGATCGCGCTCGCCCACCGGGTGCGGCCCTGCTCGGCCGCGGAGAACAGCGCGGCGACCACCGGGACGGCGAGCCCGATCGGCGGCTGCCCGAGCCGGTAGTAGAGGAGCAGGACGACCGCGGTCGTCACCAGGACCCCCACCGGGAACCTGCGGCGGACCAGCATCAGCCCGCCCAGACCGACGGCGAACCCGTACGCGACGGGCCCCCGCCCGACGCCGTCGCCGAGATCGGCGGAGACGGCCACCCCCACCAGGACGATCGTCGCGGCGGAGAGGACGACGTCGAGCCCGCGGGCGCGACGTGCGTCGTCGCCGGCCCCGGTGACGGTCATGTCCACTCCCGCACAGTCACCCGCCGGCGCGGGCGCGCGGTCCTCGAACCCGGAGCGCAGCCCATCCGACCACGCCGACCAACGCTCCCACGCCGAGCCCGGTCAGCACGCTGCTCCCGAACGCGAACAGGCGCAACACCACCGACTCCGCCATCGGCGACAGCGCCCCGGCGAGGTTCCCGCCGAGCCGGGGCGGGGTCTCGAACGCCCACGGCCACAGCAGTTGGTGGGTCATGCCGACCAGCACGCCGTAGACCAGGCCGACCACCAGCAGCGTCCGGAACGGGCTGGGTACCTGCCGCCACACCACGACGCCCAGCCAGACGGCGATCGGGACGAACACCAGCAGAGCGTTCGTCACGCCGCCGACCGGTCCGAGGTCGTGCGCCACCACCCGGGGTACCCCGAGCAACGCCAGCGCGACGATCGCGCCCGGGGACAGTCCGAGCCGCCGCATCACACGACCTCCCGGACCGACGCGGCCTCGCGTCGCCCGGCGAGGACCCGCAGCAGCGCGGAGAACGCCAGTACCGCGGTCACGCCGCACAGGGCCAGCCGCAGCCAGTGCCCGGTCTCGAACTCCCACGCCACGCGGGCCAGCTCGCCGGCGGGGTGGACCGCCGGACCCTCGACGAACATCACGGTGTTGCGCGGCCAGAAGAACCACGCCGAGAAGCCGAACTCACCGAGGAGCGTCACCGCCACCGCACCCAGCGCCCGGAGCCGGGCCGGGCGAAGTGGCCAGGTCACCACGATCGTCAGCAGGCCGGTCAGCAGCGTCGTCAGGCCGAGAACCGGGAAGACGTCGCCCGGCCCGACCTCGGAGAAGAACTCGGTACTCCGCGCCAACGACGTCGGCACGTCAGCGAAGACGTTCGGGTAGATCAGCAGCGTCTCGATCAGCACCCCGCTGAAGGTCGTGATCGCCACCCAGGCGAACACGATCGACACGGCCCGGGCCGGTCTCGTCCTCATACGTCCCCCACGTCGTCCGTGGACCGGGCTCTCCGGTCGCACAGCCGACGCTAGAACAATCAGCCGGTTCGGAATCGGCCGCGCGACACCGGTGGCCGTACGCCGCCCGACGTACGGCTGCGGCAGATGTGATCAGATTCCTAGAACGACGCAATGTCTCCCTCGGTAGCTGGCTGGCGCTGGACACGGCACCGCCAGCCTCGGTAGCTGACCTTCCGGGCCCAGACCTCCGGAACTGACAGCCGCTTCCGGAGGTCTGGGGCCAGGCGCGTCGCGCCGTCGATTTCACCGTCTGATCGTTACGCCGTAGTAGGGCGTCATGTTCGGCGGCGACCAGGCTTTCGTTCAGGGAACTGAGCGCCGCGACCGTATCTCACTTTCGGGCCCCGAGTCTGAACCGAAATTCGGACGAGGATTTCGCGACCGACGAAGTCTCGCAGGAGCAATGCCAGGGAGATGAGTGGTTTCGGGCTCTGTCTGGGGACTGCTCGCCGCG
>JAKDNL010000234.1 GCA_030451825.1 Pseudonocardia sp.
TAGCTCGCTGGGCTCATAACCCAGAGGTCGTAGGTTCGAATCCTACCCCCGCTACTCATCACGAAGGCCCCGGAGAAATCCGGGGCCTTCGTCGTTTCGCAGGCTAGTTTCCGCAGGTCGGCGCCGAGGAGCAGCAGCGCGCTGGTAGCCAGGTCCGGCGCCCGGCCGGCCCTTGCACGAACGGAGCTCTCGTCCAGCGGGGATGGACGAGCGATCCGCTCGTGCAAGGAGGTCCTGGTTGGTGAGTGGGATCGCGCCGGCGATCTCGGCCGGGCGCGGTGTGTGTGGGGGGCCGTGTCGTGGCCGGTGGGACGGGCGCGTAGTATCGGTTTTACCGACGCGGGGTGGAGCAGCTCGGTAGCTCGCTGGGCTCATAACCCAGAGGTCGTAGGTTCGAATCCTACCCCCGCTACCACCCGAAAGAGCCCTTCGGTCGATCCGGCCGAGGGGCTCTTTCGCGTGCGGATCGGCCGCGCTCAGCTCAGGCGCCGCGGACCTCGAGCACCCGGTAGCCGCGCTCGGAAGTGAGCCGGCTCGTCGGCCATCCCTGCTCGTCGAGCCAGCGGGCCAGCGAGTCCGAGCCGAGGTTCTTGGCCACCACGAGGTACGCGACCCCGCCCGGCGCCAGGCGCGGCAGCCAGCGCAGCAGCATCTCGTGCAGCGTGGCCTTGCCGGAACGGATCGGTGGGTTGGAGTAGATCCCGGCGAACGTGACGTCGTCGGGCACCTCGTCCGGGCGGCAGGCGGTGACGTTGCCCAGCCCCGCCGAGGTCGCGTTCGCCCGGGTCAGGCCGAGCGCCCGGTCGTTGAGGTCGATCGCCCACACCGGTAGCCGGCGACGTCGTGTGGCCAGGGTCAGCGCGATCGGCCCGTACCCGCAGCCCAGGTCCAGCAGCGGACCGCGGAGCTCCGGCATCGGAGCCGTGTCGAGCAGGACCTTCGTGCCGCGGTCCACCCGGCTCTGCGAGAACACCCCGGAGTCGGTGGCCAGCGAGAGGTCGACACCGTCGCTGTGCAGGCGGACCGTGCCGGGCCGGCTCGGTGCTGTGGGGTCGGCGGTGAAGTAGTGGTCCTGCACGCGCACGGATCCTACGGCGCGCATCATGGTCACCATGAGCGAGCCTGCGAGCGATTCCTCCGCACGGAGTGGAGCCCCGATCATGGACGTGCCGATCGACGCGGAACCCATCCGGATCGGCCAGTTCCTCAAGCTCGCCGGACTGGCGCAGGACGGCGGGCACGCCCGCGAGCTGCTCGAATCCGGCGACGTGACGCTCAACGGGCGCCCGGAGAACCGGCGGGGGGCGCAGCTGCGGGCCGGCGACGTGGTCGCCGTCGCCGGCAACCGGGTCCGCCCGACCGTCGGCTGAGCATCGTCGCGGCCTCTCCACCGGGTCCCGAGGGTGCCCCTCGCTCACCGGAGCGTCCCAAGGGGGCCCCTCGCGACGCACGGCACGGGCCCGGGTGAGCAGGCCTCACCAGCCCAGCGTCGACTCCAGATGCCGTTCCAACACCGGGGCCAGGGACTCGGTGAACGTGGACGTCAGGTGGTTGTCGTCCATGTAGACGAGCACGTTGCCGACCTCGCTCGGGCAGAAGCGCGCGTCACAGATGTGGTCGGCCATGTCCACGAACGAGACGTTCGGCGGCACGTCGGGCAGCGTCGAGTAGCTCGGCAGGGCCGGGTAGACGGCCTCGCGCTCGAGCCCGCAGGCGTCGGCGAGGCGCCCGTTCTCGCTCACGCAGTCGGGCACCGAGAAACCGGGCCGTGGGTTGTCCCGCAGCGCGACGACCGGGATGCCGGCGTCCTGCATCCGCCACCACTGGTCGACGAACCCGGGCGGGGTCTGCTCGGTCGGTCCGGGGCGGACGTCGCGGCTGGCGAGGGTGACGACGGCGTCCGGCTGCTCGTCGGCCAGCTCGTCGGCGGCCAGGGAGTTCCAGGCGGTGCAGCCCTCGTCGTCCAGTTCGACCTCGGAGGCGGTGGAGAACGGGCAGGCGCCGCGGAACATCACCACGAGCTCCCAGTTGCGCTGTGCCGCGATCGGGATCAGCGCGCCGGTGTACTGCTGCGCATGCGAGTCCCCGACGACGGCGACGGTGCGCTCCGGCCCTGCGTCACCGGGCGGCGGGATCCGGCAGACCTCGACCTCCGGGCGCTGCGGGGACGGTCCGCAGAGCCAGGTGCCGGTGCGGTAGCTCCAGTCGTCGCTCGCCTGCACCAGCGACGGCAGCAGCGGCGCGTCGTCGGCGTCAGTGCCGGCGAAGGTGAACGAGGGGTCGAGCGCGCCCGCTCCCGGGTGCGCCGGCGAGCCGACCTCGACGCCCGAGTCGGCCCGGAGGGTCGCCACGCCCTGCCACCCCCCGCAGGCCAGCAGCACGGTGCCGGCCATCGCGAGGCCGGTGCGCAGCGCGACGCGTGGACGGGCCCGTTGCAGCGGCTGCTCGACGAGGCGGTGGGTCAGCACGGCCAGCACGATCGCCAATGTGATCACGGCGAGGCCGCCGAGGAGTCCGGGCTGCGGCCGTCCGGTCAGCACCAGGGTGAGGATCAGGATCGGCCAGTGCCAGAGGTAGAGCGGGAAGCTGATGTCACCGAGCCGGTGCAGCAGGGGAGTGACCAGCATCCGGTCCGCGCCCCAGCGGTGCCCGCTCCGCCCGGCCGTGAGGACCAGCGCGGCGGCCATGGTGGGCCAGAGCGCCACCCAGCCCGGGAACGCCCGTTCCACCTGGAGCACGAACCCGCAGGAGACCAGGGCCGCGATCCCGGTCCAGCCGAGCGCGACCCGCGTCCGGTCCCCCATCAGCGGGCTCCCCTCGATGCGGTCGATCCGCAGGGCGAGTAGCCCGCCGAGGGCGAACTCCCAGATCCGGGTCAGCGAGTGGAAGTAGGCCAGCGGCTGGTCGGCGACCGTGAGTAGCACCGAGAACGCCAACGAGGCCCCGCCGACGCCGATCAGGGCGGCGGTGAGGGTGCGCTGCAGGTCCCGGGAGTCCCGGCGGGCGACGACCGCGACGAGCGCCACCAGCAGCGGCCACACGAGGTAGAACTGCCCCTGCACCGACAGCGACCAGAAGTGCTGCGCGATCCCGGCCGCGTCGTTCTGCGCGGCGTAGTCGACCGAGTCCGCGGCGAGCTGCCAGTTCTCCAGGAACAGCGTCGAGGAGACGAGCTCGCGGACGGTCGGCAGCCAGCGGCTCTCCGGCAGCAGCAGCACCCCGGCGGCCACGCTGGCCAACAGGACCACCCCGGCCGCGGGCAGCAGGCGGGCGAGCTGACGCGACCACGTCGCCCGCAGGTCCAGCGCGCCGCGGCACGCGGACCGGTACAGGCCTCCGGTGACCAGGAACCCGCTGATCAGGAAGAACACGTCCACGCCGCCGGAGACCCGGTTGAACCAGACGTGGTAGACGACGACCAGCGCCACGGCCAGCGCCCGCAGACCCTGGAGCTCCGGGCGGTACCGGGTACGCCGTCCCGCGTCGGTCGCGGCGGGTGCTCCGGTCCCGGGCCCGGGTGAGGTCACGGGCAGACCTCAGTACCCCAGGTACCCGCCGCTGGAGCTGCTGCGCCCGCCCGAGGCGAGGGTGTCGATGCCGTACTTGTCGACCATGTACCGGACGCCGGCGGTGATGTTCGCGACCGGGTCGGTGGGCGACTCGCTCGCGAAGTCCGGGTGCACGTAGCGCTCGAACGTCGAGGGGATGACCTGCATGAGCCCCTCGGAGGGGTTGCCCGCCGCGGCGTTGGAGTCCCAGTTGTTGATGGCGTCCGGGTCGCCGTTGGATTCCTTGAGGATGATCCGCTTCAGGCCGGTCGCGTAGGACTGCGACATCCCCATGTGATCCAGCGCCTCGGCGATCCAGCCGTCGAGCCCGCCGGCGGCGATCGTCTTGTCCAGCTCCCTGCGGGCCTCGGCCTTCTTCGCCGCGGCCACGGCCGCCTTCTCATGCTCGGCGGCGATCTTCTCGGCGATCTTCCCGGCCTTGTCCAGCGAGGCGACGTCGACATCGGATGCGTGCGAGGTGTCCGCTTGGTGCGTGGCCGCGGGTGCGGAGTCGAACGAGACCGGGCTGAAGTATCCCGAGGGGCTGCCGTCGGCCGACGACGCCGACGACGCGATCGGTGTCGACTGCGAGGCGAGCATCGTCGCCTTCGTGACCTCCGGCGAGGCGTCGGCCTCGGTGGTGCCGCCCACGTTCGTCGGGATCACGGCGGCGAAGGCACCGGAGGCGATGACGCCGAACGCGGCGCCGGTGGCGGCGGTCGTCGTACCGACCCGGCGCGCGGCCGAGACGGGTGTCCTCGCGTGCCGGCCGGGGGAGCGGGCGGGAGCGCCGGCCGGGGCCGGTTGCGGAACCATGGTCGTGCTGTAGCCGCCGGGGGAGCGGTGTGCAGGCAAGGGAACGCCCTTTCGCGATCACGGACGGCGCCGTACGAGCGGCCGGGTCGGGGGTCCCGGGTGAGCCGGTCGGGGAGTCCGGCTCCTGGCCCGCTCGTGATCGGGCCGTGATGACCCGGAGGACCTTACGGTCCGGCGTTGATCACGACAAGCACTGGGGGTGCCCGTCGGCGCGTCGGTCACACCGTTCACCGAGATGGTGCTCTCGCGAGGTGGGACCGGGGTCACGGTCAGCGGTTCCACTCCTCGTCGGACGGTCGTTTTCGCAGGTCGTGGCCATGCTCGGTGCCGGTCGGCCTCGGCGTCGGGTCGTTCGCCCGCGGGTCGGGGCCCGTGTGGAGCACGCCGGGAGCCGGGTGGCCGGGCCGCGTCGCCGGTAACCTGACCTCAGCTTCAGTGTTTTCGGACGAGGACGACCACGAGGGTGGGCAATGGACACCAAGGACCTTCTGACGATCGGCCAGGTCGTGAATCGCAGCGGCTTCCCGCACTCGGCGCTGCGCTACTACGAGCGCGAGGGGCTGGTCTCGACGACCCGCACCTCCGGGGGGCAGCGCCGCTACCGGCGCAGCCAGTTGCGTCGGCTCGCGTTCATCCGCGCGGCGCGCTCGATCGGGATCGGCCTCGACGAGGTGCGGACCGCGCTGCAGGGCCTGCCCGACGAGAGGACGCCGAACAAGGCGGACTGGCACCGCCTGTCGAAGGCGTGGCGTGCCCGCCTCGACGAGCAGGTCGAGGCGCTGGTCGCGCTGCGCGACGGGCTCGACGGCTGCATCGGCTGCGGGTGCCTGTCCATGACGAACTGCCGGCTGGTCAACCCGGGAGACGTGGCCGCGACGAGGGGCGAGGGGGCGCAGAACCTGCCCGCCGCCCTGCGACGTCCCCCGGTGCACGGACACTGATCGGTGTCCTCCTGGTTCGAGGGGGTGTTCACGATCCGGTCGGCAGGATCACCAGCGGACCGGCACGGTGGCCAACCCTCCGACCACGCGCTGGGCACCTCGGTCGCCAGCGCCGTCGCGGGGCTGATCCTCGACCGTCGCAGAGGCTCGATCAATCCGTTCGTGGCATCGGGTCGGCCCACACGACGTGCGCTGCAAGCACGGGTGTCGTCTCACCGGGCTCCCGACTCCCGGCCGCCCAGCTTCACGCCGGTACGAGAACGACCTTGCCGGAGGTCCTGCGCTCCTCCAGTGCCCGGTGCGCCTCGGCCGCGTCGTCGAGCGGGAAGCGCGCGACGGCCGGGCTCAGCGTGCCCTCGGACAGCGCGGCGAGCGCCCGGTCCTCGAGCCTGCGCATGCCCAGCGCCATGATCGGCGGGCCGAGGGCGACGACCGCGGTCAGGCCGCGGGCGTAGAGCTCCCGCGAGGTGAACGCCGTCGGCTCGCCGGCCGACCAGCCGTAGAGCAGGGTCCGCCCGCCGGGGGCCAGCAGGTCGAACGCCGCCCGACCGGGCGTGCCGCCGAGCCCGTCGAACACCAGGGTCGGGCGCCGGTCCCCGATCCGGGCCGCCAGGTCGTCGGCCCAGCCCGGATCCGCGTAGTCGGCCGTCGTGTCGGCCCCGGCCGTGCGCGCAATGGCGAGCTTCGACCCGGTCCCGGCCACCGCGATCACCCCGGCCCCGGCCGCGCGCAGCGCCTGCACAAGCAGGATCCCGATGCCGCCCGCCGCGGAGGTGACCAGCGCGATGTCGTCGGCGGACGGGCGGGCCAGCTCGAGCAGCCCCATCGTCATCCGGCCGGTGCCCAGCATCGCCACGGCTGCGTCCGGCTCGATATGGTCCGGCAGCCGGTGCAGGGCGGTGACGTCGGCGAGGGTGGCCTCGGCGTACCCGCCGCTCCCCGTGGGGCCGAGGTGGGCACTCACCCGGGCTCCCCACCAGTCGCCGTCGACGCCGTCGCCGAGCGCGTCGACGGTGCCCGCGACCTCGCGTCCCGGGGTGAACGGCAGTGGTGCCGCCGGAGCCGGCCCGGCTGTCTGTCCGGCGCGCAGCTTCGTGTCGATCAGGTGGACGCCGGCGGCGGCGACCCGGATCCGCACCTGTCCCGGGCCGGGGACCGGGTCGGGCACGTGTGCCACTCCGAGTACCTCGGGTGGTCCGAACCGCTCCTGGACGATCGCGCGCATCGCTCTCCCCTGTCCGTATGGATCTCGCCCTGTCCGTATGGATTCCGCGGAAAAGCCTCCGGCCTGAAGTCAGGTTGAGGTCAAGTTTTCCGTCGCGGAGCAGTCCGCCGACCGCGCCCCGCGCTGGCGTAACCGGATCGCCCGACGTCCGGGACCACCTCGCCGAGAAGATCGCAGCCCAGGGCCCGGGTATTAGGGTGGGTGCGTGACCGACGTCGGGCAGGACCGCTGGCTGCAGTTCGACGGGCTCTCCAATGCCCGTGACATCGGAGGGCTGCCGCTCGAAGGCGGCGGGCACGTCCGGCCGGGCGTGCTGCTGCGCACCGAGGCCCTGGAGCACCTCAGCCCGGGCGACGTGCGCCGGCTGCTCGACGTGCACGGCGTCCGCCAGGTCCTGGACCTGCGCACCGACGGTGAGCGGGTCCGTCACGGCCGCGGGGAGCTGTTCACCGCGGGGGTGGACACGCACCTGCTCAGCTTCATCCCGGAGGAGGGCCGCGCCCTGCCGGAGCTGGACGAGGACATGGACCCGATGGTTCACAACTACCTCGCCTACCTGAACGACCGCGGCCCGAACGTGGTGGACGGGGTCCGACGGGTCGCGCAGCTCACCGACGGCGCGACGATCGTCCACTGCGCCGCGGGCAAGGACCGCACCGGTGTGCTGGTCGCGCTCGTGGAGTGCGTCGCCGGGGTGCTGCGGGAGGAGATCGTCGCGGACTACGCGCTGTCCGCGGTCCGGATCGAGGAGATGTTCCGGCGCTGGACCACGGCCGCCGGCGAGACGATGCCCGAGGACGACGAGATCGACCGGCACCGCCCGCGGGCCGAGGTGATGCGCCGGTTCCTCGAGGAGCTCGACGAGCGCCACGGCGGCCCGGTCGCGTGGCTGCAGGCCCACGGCCTCACCGACACCGAGCGCGACCGTCTCCGGGACCGTCTGCGCGGGGAGTGAGTCCGGTCGCCGGGCCCCGGGCTGCGGGATCCACGAACTCGACGGTTTAAGAGCGTCCGGCGAATGATGGTTGCCGCAGGGGCGGCCTGACTTCGCAGAGGAAACTGCGTCCTCGCACAGGGACGAACCTGTGCGACGACGCCCGAACCTGTGCGAAGTGGACTGAGCGGACCCTTTCGTAAGAGCCCAGCGCGGTCCAGCAGGTCGACGCCGACACCCGCGGCGGCTCCGTCATCGATGCCCTCATGGTCAACGTGACCACAGCGTTGTCCGAACGCCATCCGAGATCCCTGTTGTCACGTTGACCATGAGCACGGGTGTGGGACGCCTCATGTGCCGGTCGTTCTCAAGGGACTTTGCTCGGCCCCGAGCCAGGTGCTGCCAACCTGCTTGGGACCCGCTCGGTCCCGCAAGCGAATCAGGTTCTGCCTGGGCAGTCGCGGTCACCGGTCGGGCGGGACGACCGCTGGTGGGCCCGCTACCGAAGGTCGGTCGGGGAACTCTTGTCGCAGTCGCCGGCTGGACACGTGCGGCCGGATCGGGGACAAGCAGCCGCTGAACGTCCGGACCTGGACCTGCCCGTGCGGCGCGGTCCACGACCGAGACGTCAATGCGGCGCGCAATATCCTGGCCGCCGGACGGGCGGACAGGCCAACGCCTGTCGAGCTGGTGTCAGACCGGGACCTGTCCCGGCAACCGGTGTAGAACCAGGAACTCACCGGGAACGCGGCGGCAGCCGCGCAGACCAGAATCTCCGCCCTTCAGGGCGGAGTGGACATCAAGGCAGCTCCTCGATGAACACCGCGGAGTCGAGCTTGCGCAGTGCGCCCGGGTCCCCGGTGACGGCCGGCCACCCGCGACGGCGGGCCGTGCTCACGACCTGACCGGTGACGATGTCGTCCTGCCCGGCGGCGGCCATCAGCAGCCCGGCCTCCTGGGCGGTGGGCGGGTCCAGCTCGTGGATCACGGTGTTCGGCAGTCCGAGCAGGACCTGCAGGGCTGAGTGGTGCTCGGGCTCCAGGACGGCCCAGGCGCGCCCGAGCGCGGCACTGGGGATGGCGAGCACGATGTTCTGCTCCACGGCGGCCCAGACCAGGGCACGCACGTAGACCGGGCGACCGGTGGCGAAGGCCGCCAGCGCTGAGGAGTCGAGTACCCGTCCGCCGATCATCGCCGGGTCAGCCGACGGCCACGGGCGACGCCGAACACAGCGACCGTCTGGCCGCGTCCAGCTCGTCCGGGGGCGGCGGTCCTCCGTAGAGGTGCGCCAGCATGGCCAGTGAACGATCCCGGTCCTGCCGGGACTGGACCGCCTCCGCGACGTAGGCGGACAGGCTCGCCGCCGATCCGCGTGAGACCGCGTCCCGTGCCTCGGCCACCAGGTCGGCCGGCAGGGTGACCGTCACCCGTTCACTGCGCATACCGAAATGCTACCGCGCGCATACCCGGCTCGCTCGCGCCGCGTGCCATCCGTTCGGGTCCGATGCATGTTACCGGCCGGTATGCAAGGCTGGTCACATCCCCCGGGGCCCGGCGTCTCGCACGTACGCCGGGCGGCCCCGGTGACGTCGGCGCGAGGGAGCCCGTAGCGATGGACCTGACCTACACCGCGGCCGAGGAGGAGTTCCGCAGCGAGCTCTGTTCCTGGCTGTCGGCGAACATCCCCGACGAGTGGACCCGCCCGGGTTTCTGGGAGTCCCTCGACGACGACGAGAGCTTCCGGCTGCGCCGGGACTGGGAGCGCGACAAGGCCCTCGCAGGCTTCGCCGGCATCGCGTGGCCGACCGAGTTCGGCGGCCGCGGCGGCACGCCCGGCATGAAGGCCATCTACGACGAGGAGACCGTCCGGGCCCAGGCCCCGCGCACCGTCAACCCGCTCGGCCTGACGTTTCTCGCCCCGACCGTGATGGCCATCGGCACCGACGCGCAGCGCAAGGAGATCATCGGCCCGATGCTGCGCAACGAGGTGATCTGGTGCCAGGGCTTCTCCGAGCCCGGCGCCGGCTCCGACCTCGCGGCGCTGTCCACCAAGGGCGTCCGCGACGGTGACGACTTCGTGGTCAACGGCCAGAAGGTGTGGACCACCAACGCCGTGCACGGCGACAAGATCTTCGCCATGGTCCGCACCGAGGCCGGCTCGGAGAAGCACCGCGGCATCTCCATGCTGCTGATCGACATGCACCAGCCCGGCGTGGACGCCCGCCCGCTCAAGCAGATGAGCGGCGCCAGCGAGTTCGGCGAGGTCTTCTTCTCCGACGCC
>JAKDNL010000235.1 GCA_030451825.1 Pseudonocardia sp.
GCGTCCTCCCAGAACACCGACGCCTGGCCCTCGAACCGGAAGATCGAGCCCCAGACGTAGGGCTTGCCGAGCAGCACCGCGGCGTCGTTGACCAGGTACCGGGTGGCGAAGTTGTCCGTGCCGTCCAGGATCAGGTCGTAGTCGCGGAAGACGTCGAGCACGTTGTCCGAGGTCAGGCGCTCGTTGTGCAGCCGGACCTCGACGTAGGGGTTGGCCTCGCGGATCGAGTCGCGCGCCGACTCGGCCTTCGGCCGGTCGATGTCGGACTGCCCGTGGATGATCTGTCGCTGCAGGTTCGACTCGTCGACGACGTCGAACTCGACGATGCCCAGCGTGCCCACGCCGGCCGCGGCCAGGTAGAGCAGCGCGGGCGAACCGAGCCCGCCCGCGCCTACGACCAGCACCTTGGCGTTCTTGAGCCGCTTCTGCCCGTCCATCCCGACGTCGGGGATGATCAGGTGACGGCTGTAGCGGCCGACCTCGTCCTTGGTCAGCTCGGCGGCCGGCTCCACCAGCGGCGGTAGCGCCATGGGTTCACTCCTCGCAAGATCAGTGTGCGGTCGCCGGGAATCGGGATCCCGGGCGGCTCCCCTGCTGGAACGCGGGGCTCAGCCGCAATCTTCCCGCATCGCCCCGGTGGACCAGCGACCCTGCTCCTGAGCATCCCACGCACCGGCCGTCGCGCGGGCGACGAGCTCGGGAACCTCCATCTGCGCGACGTGCCCGACGCCGGGCAGCAGGAGCAGCCGCGCGTCCGGCAGCGTGGCGACGGTGCGCCGCGCCAGCCGCGCGGTCACGATCCGGTCCTCCTCGCCCCAGATCACCATCGTCGGCACCCGGGCGCGGGCGGCCCGCGCCCACGCCTCGCGTCCGGCCCAGAGGCCGAGCAGCCCGCGCGTGGCACCGTCCGCGGCCTCGGACGCCCACGGCAGCGTGGCGCGGTGCGTGGCCTCGGCGACCAGCTCGTCGAGGCGGCGGGCGGAGCCCCGGGCCGGGTCGGCGAAGCACAGCTTGACGACCTTCTCCGCCCGCGACCGCAACGGCTCCTCGGCCAGCGCGCGACGGGCCGACCGGCCCAGGCCCGGAACCATGGCCAGCGCCATCCTGGGGTCCGAGAGCCGGCGCGGGTCCGGGCGGCGGTCCGGCATCGCGGGCGAGACCAGGGTCAGCGAGCGGACCAGCTCCGGTCGCCGCGCGGCGACCGTCATCGCGATCAGCCCGCCCAGCGAGTTGCCCACCAGGTGGACCGGGCGGCCGTGCCCATTCTCGTTCCGCGTTCGCTGCTCTCGGCGCCCCGCGAGCCAGCACAGCAGCGCGTCGGCCATCGAGTCCGGGGTGTACTCCCGCGACGCGGTCGGCTCGGACAGCCCGAACCCGGGCAGGTCGACGGCGACCCCGGCAACCCGCGGGGACAGCATGCCCGCGAGATCCGTGAAGTTCGCCGACGAGCCCGCGAGCCCGTGCACGTAGACGGCCGTCGGCAGGTCCGGCGACGCACCCGGGGTCTCCCGCACGTGCAGCGCCACCCCGCCGGAGACGACGGTGCGCCCGGGCCACGGCGCCTGCGTCGGGTCGATCCGCCCGAGGGTGGCCTCGTCGGCCAGGTCGGCCCCATCGGGACGGGTCCCGGCAACCCGATCGGGGCGGGTCCCGGCAACCCCATCGGGACGGGTCCCGGCAACACGGTCGGGAGGTACCCCGGCGAGCCCATCGCCACGGGTGGTGACCCGACGGTGAACAACCGGTGTCGAGCGGAAGGCCATCCGTCCATGATGACGTGTCCGTTACCCGGTGGAGACTGACGGGTGACCGGTTCCTCACCTCCCGACCAGGAGATGGGATACCCCCCTATAGTATCGGGATGGACCGGACCGCCACCCGTCGCACCGGCGGGTGACTCCGGAGCAGGCGAGCACGAGGCGGAGGACCGATGGCGGGCACGGCGGCCAGGGTGGGCGGCTTCGCAGCAGCGCTCGCGGTGGTGTTCGTCGGCGCCTGGACCGTTGGGGGCAGCGTCGGCCCGGTCACCGGGACGTCCGGCGCCGAGGGTCCAGGCTCCGTCGGTGCCACCGGCGCCGCCGACCCGAACCACGACGGCGACCACGGCGCCCATGGTGCCCCGGCCTCGGCGGGCCCGGCCGCCGGCACCGCGTCTCCCGGTGACGCATCGTCCGCAGGCGGGCCTCCGGACCCGGCCGATCCGGAGTCCGAGACCACCGGCCTGAGCTCGACCCGTGCCGGCTACACCCTCGTCCCGACCGGCACCGTGCTGCCCTGGCAGGAGCCCACGGAGGTCGCGTTCACGATCACCGGCTCGGACGGCTCGCCGGTCCGGGCGTTCGTCGGCGCCCCCGGGGCCCAGATGGACGCGGCGGTGATCCGCCGTGACGACGCCGGCTACACCCGGCTGCGCGCCACCCTGGGCCCGGACGGCGTGTGGCGGGCCCCGATGACGTTCCCCGGCGCCGGGGTCTGGCGGCTCTACGCCGGGTTCGACCCGATCGGCGGATCGTCGCGGCTGGACCTCGGTGCGGACCTGTTCGTGCCGGGTCCGTTCGGGCCGTTCACGTTCACCGGCGAGCAGCGCACCGCGCAGACCGGCGACTACCAGGTCCGTCTCGACGGCGGGCTGCTGGTCGGCGGGGAGTCGCGGGTGTTCGCGACCGTGAGCCGGGACGGCGCCCCGGTGGCCGACCTCGAGCCGTCCGAGGGCACGTTCGGCTCGATGGTCGCGGTCCGTCAGGGCGACCTGGCGCGGTTCGCGCTGCGCCCGGAGATCACCGGCGCGGCGCCGGACGCACGCTCGGGGCCGGGCGTGGCCTTCGTCGCCGACATCCCCTCGACCGGAAGCTACCGGCTGTTCCTGACGTTCACCCACGACGGCGCCGAGCACACGTGCGAGTTCACCGTCGGCGCACCAGCAGGGAGTTGATCATGAGCACGGTCACCCCGGAGCGACCGGACGCCGACCAGCGGCGCGTCGAGCTGCTGATCGGCGGCATGACGTGTGCGTCGTGCGCGAACCGCGTCGAGCGCAAGCTGAACAAGCTCGCCGGGGTGGCCGCGACGGTCAACTACGCCACCGAGAAGGCCGAGGTCCGCTACCCGGAGGGCCTGGGCACCGACGACCTGGTCGCGGCCGTGCAGGCCGCCGGCTACCAGGCCGAGCTGCCCCCGCCGCCCGCGTCGGCGGCCGGGCCGGCCGCCGCCGGCACGGACCGTGCCCCTTCTCGTCCCGCCGGCGCTCCGCTCGGTGCCGACATCCGCGTGCAGGACCTGCGGCAACGGCTCGTCGTCTGCGCGCTGCTGGCCGTGCCGGTGATCGCGCTGTCGATGGTCCCGGCATGGCAGTTCACCTACTGGCAGTGGATCTGTCTGACGCTCGCCGCACCGGTCGTCGTCTGGGGCGCCTGGCCGATCCACCGCGCCGCCGCGACGACGCTGCGGCACGGCTCGGCGAGCATGGACACCCTCGTCTCGCTGGGCACCCTGGCCGCGCTGGCCTGGTCGCTCTACGCGCTGCTGCTGGGCACGGCCGGGACGCCCGGGATGGTCCACCCGTTCAGCCTCACGGCGTCGTCGGCGGACGGCTCCGGGCAGATCTACCTGGAGGTCGCGGCCGGGGTCACGCTGTTCATCCTTGCCGGGCGCTACGCCGAGGCCCGCTCGAAGCGGCGGGCCGGGGCGGCGCTGCGCGCGCTGATGGAGCTCGGCGCCAAGGACGTCGCGGTGCTCGATGAGAACGGCAGGGAGGAGCGCGTCCCGGTCGAGGCACTGGCCGTCGGGGACCGGTTCGTGGTGCGCCCCGGCGAGAAGGTGGCCACCGACGGCGTCGTCGTCGCCGGCACCTCGGCGCTGGACGTGTCGATGCTGACCGGCGAGTCGGTACCGGTCGAGGTCGCCGTGGACTCCCCCGTCACCGGTGGCTGTGTGAACTCCGGCGGACGGCTGGTGGTGCGCGCGAGCCGGGTCGGCGCGGAGACCCGCCTGGCCCGGATGGCACGGCGGGTGGAGCAGGCGCAGAACGGCAAGGCCGCGGTGCAGCGCCTGGCCGACCGGGTCTCCGGCGTGTTCGTGCCGATCGTGATCGTGATCGCGGCGGGCACGCTGGGGTTCTGGCTGGGCACCGGCGCGCCGGCGGCGCAGGCGTTCACCGCCGCCGTCGCCGTGCTGATCATCGCCTGCCCCTGCGCGCTGGGCCTGGCCACCCCGACCGCGCTGCTGGTCGGCACCGGCCGCGGCGCCCAGCTCGGGATCCTGATCAAGGGCCCGGAGGTGCTGGAGTCCACCCGGACGATCGACACCATCGTGCTGGACAAGACGGGGACGATCACCCGCGGCGAGCTCTCGCTGGTGTCGGTGCACCCGGTGCGGGGCCAGAACCCGAACGAGGCGCTGCGCGTCGCCGGAGCGGTCGAGAGCGGCTCCGAGCACCCGGTCGGGCGCGCGATCGTCGCGGCTGCGCGCGAGCGGACCGGCGAGGACCTGCCCGGGGTCGGCGAGTTCGAGAACCGGCCCGGCCTGGGTGTGG
The DNA here is from genome assembly GCA_030451825.1 of Pseudonocardia sp. Lineage (GTDB taxonomy): Bacteria > Actinomycetota > Actinomycetes > Mycobacteriales > Pseudonocardiaceae > Pseudonocardia. Next base: position 4,532 of record JAKDNL010000235.1, read on the forward strand.
CCGGCATCGTCTCCGAGCTGCGCGTGGCGGGCCCGGTGACCGACCCCGTCGAACCGGTACCGACTTCGGCGCGGGAGGACACCGTCGTCGCGCATGCGGTGCTCGTCGGGCGACCGGCGCTGCTGGCCGAGCACGACGTCGCGCTCCCCGAGGAGCTGCGGACGGCGCAGACCGCGGCGGAGACCGCCGGTCACACGGCCGTCGTCGTCGCCTGGGACGGTCACGCGCGCGCCGTGCTCGCGGTCGCCGACACCGTGAAACCGACCAGCGCCGAGGCCGTCCGCGCGCTGCGCGACCTGGGCCTGACCCCGGTGCTGCTGACCGGCGACAACGCCGCCGTGGCCCGCACCGTCGCCGCCGAGGTCGGGATCGACCCGGGCCCGGAGACGGTGATCGCCGAGGTGCTGCCGGAGGACAAGGTCGACGCCGTGCAGAAGCTGCAGGCCCGGGGCGCGGTGGTGGCGATGGTCGGCGACGGCGTGAACGACGCCGCGGCGCTGGCCACCGCCGACCTCGGCCTGGCCATGGGCACCGGCACCGACGTCGCGATCGAGGCCGGTGACCTGACCCTGGTGCGCGGCGACCTGAGGGCGGCCGTCGACGCGATCCGGCTCGCTCGCCGCACCCTGGGAGTGATCCGCGGCAACCTGTTCTGGGCGTTCGCCTACAACGTCGCCGCGCTGCCGCTGGCCGCCGCCGGACTGCTGAACCCGATGATCGCGGGCGCGGCGATGGCGTTCAGCTCGGTGTTCGTGGTCACCAACAGCCTGCGGCTGCGCCGCTTCCGCGGCACGGTCGACTGACCTCGCGGTCGCCGAGAGGCGCGGGTGAGCCCGATCACCACCCGCCGGTGCCGGCTCGGTAGCCGACCGGGTGGGTGGCAACCGGCCCAGCGTGGCGACGCGGCCACGTGGCGTTAGGAATCCGTGCCTACCGACGAGTAGGGTGCGAGGAAACTCGGCGTGGTGACATGAAGCGAAAGGGCGGCGCGATGACCGGAACCTCGGCCCCCCGCGGCGCGCGGCTCTCCCGCGGCGCACGACGGGCACAGCTCCTGCTCGCGGCGCGCGACGTGTTCGCCGCACAGGGCTACCACGCGGCCGCGATGGATGACATCGCCGAGCGGGCCGGCGTCAGCAAGCCGGTGCTCTACCAGCATTTCCCCGGCAAGCTGGAGCTCTACCAGGCGCTGCTGACGACCTACGCCGAGGAGCTGGTCGAGCGGGTCGCCGGAGCCATCGAGAAGACCTCGGACAACCGGGACCGGGTGAACGCCGCCGTCGCGGCGTACTTCGACTTCGTGGCCGGTGAGGGCAAGGCCTACCGGCTCGTGTTCGAGTCCGACCTGCGCGGCGACCCCGAGGCCGCGGCCCTGGTGGAGAACGCGCTGTCGCGGTGCATCGACACGATCGCCGACGCGGTCACCGACGACGCCGGGCTGGACCGGGATCGTGCGCGGCTGCTCGCGGTCGGGCTGGTCGGTCTGAGCCAGGTCGGTGCCCAGTACTGGCTCGACTCCGATCAGCGCGTCCCGCGCGACGAGGCGATCGGGTTGATGTCGTCACTGGCATGGCGGGGCATCGCCGGCTTCCCGCGGATCACCGATCAGCAGGCCGACGAACAGCCCGCCTGACGTCCCGAGGGGTCCCCTCGCTCCCCGTGAGGCCCCGAGAGGTCCCCTCGCGACCGGGGCGCCGCGTTCAGCTGTTGATCTGCCTCGCGGTACGGGCGTGACGTTCGTCCGGCCCGACCTCGGTGGCCTGCCGGGCCAGCGCCGCGATCCGGGTTCCGACACTGTCGACCCGTTCCACCGGCAGCATGTGCCCGGCGTCCGGGAAGATCGTCATCGCCGACCGCGGCAGGTGCGTGCGGATCCGGTGGGCCAGCCGCGGCGGGGTCAGCCGGTCCCGGGACCCGACCATCACCTCGACCGGCATGTCGGCGAACGCGGCCAAGGCGGCGTCGCGCTCGTGCGTGGTCAGCGTCTGCGTGAACCCGGACACGGTGGTCGGGCGGCAGCCCGCGATCGCCTCGCAGGTCAGGCGCAGCGCCTGCGGACCGGGCCTGCGGCCGAGCAGCATCGCCCGCATGCCGGGGCGCATCAGCACCGGGTGCCGGGTCAGCTCCCGCCGCTCGGTCCAGCGCCGGCTCCCCTCGACCCGTTGCTTGCCGGCCAGGAACGTCCGCGCCGGGCGTCCGTGCAGGCCCAGCGTGGCAGCGCCATCCAGCCCGCCGCTGGCCGTCGCGACCAGCGCGACACCGCGGACCCGCTCGGCGACCAGATCCGGGTACCGCTGGGCCAGCGTCATCACCGTCATGCCGCCCATCGAGTGCCCGGCCAGCACCAGCGGGCCGGACGGACAGACCTGCGCGATCACCTCGGCCATGTCGTCGGCGAGCTGTTCGAGCGTCATCGACGACGCCGGGGTGTCGTCCGAGCGGCCGTGCGCGCGGTGGTCGTACCGCACCACCCGCGGGTAGAGCCCGGTGCTCGCCCCACCGGTGGCCAGCATGTCGGCCACCGGGGCCCAGCAGCGCTCGTCGAGCGTCCAGCCGTGTGCCAGCAGCACCGTCACCGGCGCCCGGGACGGTCCGGACTCCTGGACGTGGAGCCCGGTCCCGTCCGGGGTGACGATCCGTCGTGCCATGGGTGTGTCTCCTGCTCAGATCAGGTGGGCGCGGCGCCAGATGACGTCGGTCGGCCCACCCATGATCTTCTGCTCGCGCAGGAACGGCACCAGCTTGCGCGCCGACCAGCGCTTCATCTCCTGGTGGTGCGGGTTGTTGCGGGCGGCCTTCGCGCCGACCTTCGGGTCGATCCCGACGCTGCGGTAGACCTCGGGGTGGATCAGGTTGTTGACCACGATGGAGGCGATCCGGGCGGTTTGGTAGTTGGCGAACGCCTTCTGCGCGGCGCTGGTCTTCGGCATGATCCGCTGCAGCTCCTCGCGGGCGTAGCGGACGTGCCGGGCCTCCTCCGTCACGTGGATCTTGTTGACCATCCGGGAGAGCGGCTGGACGCGCTCGTCACGCATCCCCTCGCGCTGGAGCTGGTCCAGGATCTCCTCCACGAACAGGGTGCCGGCGAACATGGCCGGGCCGGTGCCGACGGCCTTGAAGTACCGGCCCGCCTCGTGCACCAGGCGTTTCGGCGCGTAGTCCGGCACGCCGTAGCGCTCGGTGGCCTTCGCGAACATCATCGAGTGCCGGCACTCGTCGGCGATCTCGACCAGTGCGTACTGGATGTGCGCGCGGCGCGGGTCGCGGTCGTAGGCGTAGCGCAGCAACATCTGCATCAGGATCATCTCGAACCAGAGACCGATCCGGGCGACGCTGCAGAACTCGTGGATGGTCAGCGTGACCCGCTGCTCCTCGGTGAGGTTCTCCCAGAGGTCGGTGCCGTAGAGCGAACAGCGCTCCGGGACCATCCCGTACTTGCCCTCGACGAGCGGGGCGTCCCAGTCGATGTCGATCGAGGGATCGTAGGACTTGTCGACCGACGACCGGAGCAACCGCTCCGCGGTGGCCTCCCGGTCGTTCACGGCCTTCGCCGGCTTCGCGTGGGTGGGGGCACTCATCTCACGCGCTCCTCTCGCTGGTGCTGACGGCTCGTTCCGGAGTCACGGCGGGGGGCACGGCGGGGACGGTCCGCCCGGTGAGGCGGCGGACCAGCCCGGCGGCGGCCGGGGCGGAGTCGAAGTGCCCGGAGCGGGCCCGGGCGCGCAGCCGGCGCACGACCGTCGCGCCGACGACACCCGGCAGGTGCTTGCCCGCCCACAGCTCGAGGCCCCCGAGCCGGGTACCGGCGGTGTCGCGCGGCGGCCGGGCGGTCCGCAGCGTGCGGACGACGGTGCCGACGATGTCGTCGACCTCCTCGCGGCGGACCTGACCCTCCAGCGCCAGGCCGACGGCGTGGCCCGCGTCGTGGATCGGCGTGCGCACGTAGCCGGGGTAGACGCATGAGACGGCGACCTCGGTGCCGTACTCCAGGCGCAGCGCGTCGGCGTAGGCGGCCATCCCGCGCTTGGCCACGCTGTAGGCGGAGACGAACGGCAGCGTCAGGTAGGCCAGCTCGCTGGAGACGAACACGATCCGGCCCGTGCCCCCGCGCGCGTTCCTCCCCTCGACGAGTGTGGGCAGCGCGGCCGCGGTGACCCGCCAGGCGCCGAGCAGGTTCACGTCGATGACGCGCATCGCGTCCGGCCGCAGCGGGCCGCCGGCGTCGTTCGGGGTGCCGATCCCGGCGTAGTGCACGACGGCGTCCAGCCCGCCGAGGCGGGAGACGGCCTCGTCGACGGCGGCGGTGACTCCCGCGTCGTCGGTGATGTCGCAGGCGATCACGTGCTGCGCCGCGACCCGGTCCAGGCCGATCACCTGGGCGCCCAGCTCACGCAGCCGCGTGGCCGTCGGCTCGCCGAAGCCACCGGCGGCACCGGTGATCAGGACCCGGCTCCCGGGACCGATCGGATGTGCTCCCGACACGCCTACCCCCATGACACCCATCTCCTTGCCGTTACCGGCGGTAACTGTTACCACTGGTAACGTGCCTCAGGACAGCAGGGATGTCAAGCCGGACCGCCAGGACGCTCGGGACCGCCGCCGGGCCGGGCGACGTACCGAGATGGTCGAGGCCGCGATGAACGCGGTGCGCGAACACGGGGCCGGGGTGTCGATCGCCCAGATCGCGGCCGCGGCCGGCATCACCAAGCCCGTCCTCTACCGGCACTTCGACGACCGCGCGGATCTGCAGAGAGCGGTCGGCGAGGCGTCCGCGGAGATGCTGATGGGCCGGATCTGGCCGACGCTGGAGATCGACGCGGAGCCGGTCGAGCACGTCGCGGCCGTGATCGACGCGTTCCTCGCCGGGATCGAGGACGAGCCGCAGCTGTGGCGCTTCGTCGTGCACAACCCGGCCGAGCCCGCGGCCGGCGCAGAGATCGTCGAGGACGTCCGGGGCCAGATCGCCGCGCTGCTCGCCAGGCTCATCGGCGAGCGGCTGCGCGCCGAGGGCCGCGACTCCGGCGGCGCCGAGGCCTGGGCCTACGGCCTGGTCGGGATGGTCCAGTCGGCCGGGGACTGGTGGCTCGACCGCCGCACGATGAGCCGCGACGCCCTGACCAACTACCTCACCACGCTGATCTGGGGCGGGATCGCGAGCGTGGCCGGGATCGACGGCCCGACCGCGAACGCCGACATCCTGCGCCTGGTCCCGCA
>JAKDNL010000236.1 GCA_030451825.1 Pseudonocardia sp.
AGGCCGGTCACGGTGATCCCGAGCTGGGCGCCGGAGAGCATGAACGAGGTGCGGTTCGTGATGGCCAGGGCGCGACGCGCGCCGACGTCGCCGTCGGCCGCGTGCGACTTCAGGCGCGCCCGATCGACGGCCATGTAGCCGAACTCCTGGGCGACGAAGTACCCGGTCAAGGCCGTGATCGCGATGACCACGACGACACCGAGCAGGACGCCGAGCACGGTGGTGATCACGTGCGGCTCACGGACGGCGTCTCGGTGCTCGGCTGGTCCATGGCTCCTGGTTCGTGGGCGTGTCCGGCTGGCACACGGTGAACGTGTGCCCGAATCGTACGGTTCCCGGCGCCGACGCCGCGCCGAACCTCGTGCCGCCCGGCCGGACGGGTATGCCGCCGTTCGGACGCACCGCATCGGCCGGTCGGTGTCGCCCGCCGCGGGGGCCGTCGTCGTGTCGGTGGTGATCGCTACCCTGGCGAACGTGACCACCCCCACCGCGGCGTCCTCGCGAACCCCGGCGGTCTCCGGCGGGCGGATCGGCGGATGAGCGTGCCCACCTCGCGTCGTCGTCCGGCGCCCGGAGCGGACGACCCGACCGAGCCGTTGGCGACCTCCCGGCGGTACCGGGACCGCACGCCCCCCGCCGGCCCGCCGGTGCGGATACGCCGGATGGGCTGGCCGTCGCGGATCGTGATCGGCGCGCTGTTGATGGCGGTGGCCGTGGTCGGGACGACGGCGCTGCGGGTCTGGCAGGTCGCCCGGATCGACGACCAGCGCCCGGTGGACGCCGTCGTCGTGCTCGGTGCGGCCCAGTACAACGGTGAGCCGAGTCCGGTGCTGGCCGCGCGGCTGCGCCATGCGGCCCAGCTCTTCGAGGACGGGGTGGCCCCGCGGATCGTCACCGTCGGCGGCAGCCAGAGCGGGGACCGCTTCACCGAGGCCGAGGCCAGCCGCAACTACCTCATCGAACGCGGCGTGCCGGAGCAGGCGGTGCTCGCCGTGAACGAGGGCGCGGACACCCTGCGCAGCGTGCAGGCCGTCGCGAGGCAGGCCTCCGAGCAGGGTTGGGAGTCGGCGCTGCTGGTCTCGGACCCGTGGCACAGCCTGCGGGCCCGCACGATGGCGCGTGACTCGGGGCTGGAGGCGTGGACGTCGCCGACCCGTAGCGGGCCGACGGTGCAGACGCGCGAGACCCAGTTCCGCTACATCTACCGGGAGACGGGAGCGCTGCTGTTCTACGAGCTGACCCACGCCCCGGTCGACACCGCCATGAGCGGGCTGGGCTGAGGCGTCGTGTCCGCCGGCATCGGTTCCGCCGCACCCGCCCCGTTCCCGCCGGGCGGGCCGGAAGCGGCGCCCGGCTACGCGCCGGCGGACACCGAGCGGATACTGCCCGAGCAGCCGAAGGGCTCCGGGCTGGGCGAGCGCGGCCGGGTGGAGCGGCGCAGCCCGTTCTCCCGGGACCGGGCCCGGGTGCTGCACTCCGCGGCGCTGCGGCGTCTGGCCGGCAAGACCCAGGTCGTCGGGCCGGGGGAGGGCGCCGAGGTCAGCGGCATCCCGCGCACCCGGCTCACGCACTCGCTCGAGGTGGCCCAGATCGGGCGTGGGATGGCCGAGGAGCTGGGCTGCGACCCGGACGTCGTCGACGCCGCGGGCCTGGCCCACGACATCGGCCACCCGCCGTTCGGGCACAACGGCGAGCGCGCGCTGGACGAGGTGGGCGCGGCCTGCGGGGGTTTCGAGGGCAACGCGCAGACGTTGCGGATCCTGACCCGGCTCGAGCCGAAGTCCGAGTCGTCCGACGGGCGCAACGCGGGTGGGCTGAACCTGACCCGCGCCACCGTCGACGCGTCCACCAAGTACCCGTGGGCCCGTCGCGGCGGGGAGCGCAAGTTCGGTGCCTACGCCGACGACGAGCCCACCCTGGCGTGGGTCCGGCTCGGCGCCCGGCCCGGGGAACGCTGCATGGAGGCACAGGTCATGGACTGGGCCGACGACGTCGCCTACTCCGTGCACGACGTCGAGGACGCGGTGCTGTCGGGCCGGATGGACCTGGCCGTGCTGTCCTCGCCTCTCGAGCGGGCCGAGCTGGCCCAGGCCGCGGCGCTGCAGTTCGGGGCGGACGCGGCCGCCTGCGAGGACGCGGCCCGGCGCCTCGACGAGCTTCCGGTGGTGCGCGCCGTGCGCGGCTTCGACGTGGCCGTGGCCGGCGGCACCGACTACGCCGCGATGAAGCGGCTGACCAGTGAGCTGGTCGGCCGCTTCGCCCTCGCCGCCACCGACGCCACGCTGGACGCGCACGGCGACCGGGCGCTGCGCCGCCACGACGCCGACCTGCACGTGCCCGGTCCGGCGGTGGCCGAGGTGGTCCTGCTCAAGGCCCTGGCCACCCGGTACGTGATGAGCGACCGGCAGCGGCTGGCGATGCAGGCGAGCCAGCGCGAGCTGCTCGCCGAGCTGGTCGAGGCGCTGCTCGGCGGTGCTCCCGGGACGCTCGATCCGGTGCGCGCCGAGGACTGGGCCGTCGCCCCGGACGACCGGGCCCGGCTGCGGGTGGTGATCGACCAGGTCGCGCTGCTGACCGACCAGCAGGCGGTCGGCCGGCACGCCCGGTTGTGTCGGGGGGCCTGAGGCGCCGGCCGGTCGCGCCGCACTCGCGGCGGCCTGGCTGAGCCTGGTCGCGTGACCGGGCCGCGATTGACCGGGCGCCCGGAGCCCCTCAGGGCGCCAGGCCACCGCCGTAGACGTCGATCTTCATCTCGATCGTCCGCAGCGCGAACGTCAGCTCGGTGAGCTGCGCCCGTACCGCGTCGCGGTGGGCCTCGAGCAGTGCCAGGCGCTCCGGCACCGTGTGCTCGCCCCGGGCCGCCAACTCGATGTAGCGCTGCAGTTCGCGGACCGGCATCCCGGTCATCCGCAGCCGGCTCAGAAACACCACACGGCCGAAATCGGCGGCGGTGTAGCTGCGGTGCCCGCTGGCGTCCCGCTCGACGGCGAGCAGCCCGATCCGCTCGTAGTAGCGCAGCGTGTGGGCGGTGACGCCGGTGCGGGCTGCCATCTCGGCAATGTCGAGCCGCTGGTCCGCGTCCGGCGCCCCGGCCTCCTGGCGCTGCAACCGATCCCGCGCCTCGTCGACGGCCGTGCGGGTCGCGGGCGTCTCGGCCGTCGTCGTCATGACGGCCACGCTATGCCTTCGAGTGCACTCGAAGGCAAGCCCGGGATGCGTCCGGGCCTCGGGAGACGTCTCTCACCTCCGGCTCATCTCGTTGGCCTGCTGGTGAGCGATGCGATGGACTGGATGGATGCGCAGCGGACTGGACCGGTGGACGGTGCCCGTGCTCAGCGTGCTGTTCGTGCCGCTGTGGTCGTCCGGGTTCATCGCCGGCAAGATCGCGACGCAACACATGGAGGTCCCGACCGTCCTGTTGTGGCGGTTCGTGATCGCCGCGGTCGCGATGGGCGCGGTCGCGGCCGTCACCCGCCCGGCGCTGCCCCGTGGTTCGGCCTGGGTCCACCTCGCCGTCACGGCGTTGCTGCTGCAGATCGGGCAGTTCTCCGCCGTGTACACCGGGCTGGCCAACGGCGTCCCGGCCGGGCTGTCCAGCCTGATCCTGGGGATGGCTCCGCTGCTGGTCGGGCTGCTCACCCCGCTGCTGCTGTCGACGAAGCTGGGCCCGGCCCCGGTGTTCGGCCTTGTGATCGGCGCCTGCGGTGTCTACGTCGTGCTCTCCGACGAGCTCGGCGCGACCGTCGGTGGGGGCATCGGCGGCGCGGTGACCTTCCCGGTGCTCGGCATGCTCTCGCTGACCGCCGGCACCCTCTACCAGAAGAGGTTCAACGAGGACACGCCCGTCGTGACGAGCGTGATCGTCCAGATGCTCACCTCGCTGGTCGTCACCGTGATCGCGATGCCGTTCTTCGGCGCGGCCTGGCTGCCCACCGACGTCGGGGGCTGGGCGGCGGTCGGCTGGCTCGGCGTCTTCAACTCCGCGGGCGCGTTCGCGCTGATGTTCCTGCTGCTGCGTCTGCGCTCGACGGTGCACGTCAGCTCGCTGCTCAACCTGGTCCCGGCGACCACCGCGCTGGTCGCGGTGCCGGTCCTCGGCGAGGCGCTGACCGTGCAGGCGGTGCTCGGCCTGGGCATCGCGCTGATCGGCATGTACGTCGGCCTGGGCCTCGTGCGGCGCCGCCGCAAGCGCAATCGCGAGCCCGAACCCGAGCCCGTCGTCACGTAAAGCCCGTGCGCGGATATCGCGGTCGGGGCGGTGATATCCGCGCACGCCCGCGTCGGCGTCACGTTTAGGCGATACGCGCCCTCCCCCTGGTGAGAAGACGATCCGAGGAGGACGAAATGGCACGAATCCCTGCGGTGGAACCCGACCAGGCCGGCGTCTGGGGCCGGCTGGTCTACCGCTTCGCCCGCCGCCGGTACGGCTCGGTGCCCGAGCCGTTCGCGGTCGCCCGGCACCACCGAGGGCTGTTCTGGGCCGGGCTGGTCACCGAGCTCGCCTGGGAACGGGCGGCCGGTGTGCTGCCGGCGCGGGTCCGCGAGCTGGCGGTCTACCGGACGGCCACCGTGGTCGGCTGCTCGTGGTGCGTCGACTTCGGCACCATGCTGCACCGCCTGGAGGGTCTCGACGTCGAGCGCCTGCGTCATATCGACGACTACGCGACCGACCCGCTCTACCGTGACGACGAGCGGCTCGCGATCGCCTACGCGGACGCGATGACGGCCCAGCCGATGACCGTCACCGACGCCCAGGTCGCGGCGCTGGAGGCCGAGTTCGGCCGCGCCGGGCTGGTCGAGCTGACCCAGATGATCGCGGTGGAGAACCTGCGCTCGCGGGCCAACCGCGCGCTCGGCATCACCGACCAGGGCTTCGACGAGGCCTGCCGGGTCACGGCGGTCGGTCGGGGCACGCCCGTTGTGGGCTGCTCAGATCGGTAACCGGGTCAGCTTGTCCGGGTTCAGCGTGGTGTAGAAGCCGCGGACCAGGTCGTCCTCCAGTGCGAACACGGTGACCGATGTGGCGACCGCACCGGCTCCCGGCACCAGCAACCCCGGCTCGCCGTTGACCAGGACCGCGCGCCAGTCGAGCAGGCCCTCGCCGTACCGGTCGCGCAGTCCCAGCATCAGGCGGGCGACCTTGTCCGCGCCGGCGACCGGGCGCCGGGCGGCCTGGACCCGGCCGCCGCCGTCGCTGCGCAGGACGACGTCCGGGTGCAGCAGCGCGACCAGCGCGGCGACGTCGCCGCGGCCGAGCGCGTCGGCGAACCGGCCGAGCACGGCCCGATGCTGCGCGCCGGTGGCCGGGGGCGGCGGGCCGGCCGCGGCGATCGCGCGTCGCGCCCGGGTCGCGTGCTGGCGGGCGGCTGCCGGCGAGCAGCCCAGCACCTCGGCGATCGAGTCGTAGGGCTGCGACATCGCCTCGTGCAGCACGAACGCCACGCGCTGGGCCGGGCTCAGCTCGTCGAGCACGACCATCGCCGCCATCCGCACGCCCTCGTCGCGGACGACGGTGGCCAACGGCCCGTCCTCGTCCGGCGTCGTGACCAGCGGCTCCGGCAGCCACGGGCCGACGTAGCGCTCGCGCCGGACGGCGGCCGAGCGGAGCCGGTCCAGGCACAGCCGCGCGACGACGGTGGTCAGCCATCCGCGCAGGTCACGGATCAGATCCGGGTCGTCGACCGAGTGCAGGCGCAGCCAGGCCTCCTGCACGCCGTCCTCGGCGTCGGCGAGGCTGCCGGTGATCCGGTAGGCGACCCCGAGCAGGTGGGCGCGATGGCTGTCGAAGGCGTCGGCGCCGGTCCAGGTCACCCGGGCGACGCTACCGTCGGCCCTGCGCCGGAGACCCGGGGCGCGACCTCACGGCGGCCGCGTCGGTGTCGGGGTGCGGGCCTAGAATGGGGGTGTGGCAGGTCGGATCCGGGACTCAGACATCACCGAGGTCCGTGACCGCACCCGGATCGACGAGGTGGTCGGCGAGTACGTCGCCCTCCGCAAGGCCGGTGCCGGGTCGCTCAAGGGCCTCTGTCCGTTCCACGACGAGAAGTCGCCGTCGTTCAACGTGCGGCCCTCGCACGGCACGTTCCACTGCTTCGGCTGTGGCGAGGGCGGCAGCGTCATCGACTTCGTCATGAAGATGGAGGTCATCGGCTTCCGGGAGGCGGTAGAGCGCCTCGCCGACCGGGTCGGGCTGCGGCTGACCTACGAGGGCGGCGGCAGCTCCGTGCAGCGCGACCGGGGCACCCGCTCCCGGCTGCTGGAGGTCAACCGCAAGGCCGCCGAGTACTACACCGCGCAGCTGCACACCCCGGCCGGCGCGCCCGCGATGGCATTCCTCACCGAGCGCGGGTTCGACGCCGCCTCGGCGGAGAAGTTCGGCTGCGGCTACGCCCCGGCGGGCTGGGACACCGTCACCAAGCACCTGCTCGGCCAGGGCTACACGCTCGACGAGCTGATCAAGTCCGGCGTCTCCAAGGAGGGCCGCCGCGGCGCGATCGACCGGTTCCACCGCCGCCTGCTGTGGCCGATCCGCGACCTCGGCGGCGACGTCGTCGGCTTCGGCGCGCGGCGACTGTTCGACGACGACGGCATCGAGGCCAAGTACCTCAACACCTCCGAGACGCCGATCTACCGCAAGACCCACGTGCTGTTCGGCCTGGACCTGGCCAAGCGCGAGATCGCCAAGCGCCGCCAGGTCGTCGTCGTCGAGGGGTACACCGACGTGATGGCCATGCACGAGGCCGGCGTGCACACCGCCGTCGCCTCCTGTGGCACGGCGTTCGGTGCCGAGCACGTCTCGGTGATCCGCCGCCTGATCGGCGACGACTCGTTCGACCTCGGCGAGGTCATCTACACCTTCGACGGCGACGCGGCCGGGCAGGCTGCGGCGATGAAGGCGTTCGACGGGGAGCAGAGCTTCGCCGCGCAGACGTTCGTCGCCGTCGCCCCGGACGGCCAGGACCCCTGCGACCTGCGCAACAACCACGGCGACACCGCGGTGCGCGACCTGGTGGCCCGGCGCGAACCGCTGTTCGAGTTCGCGATCCGCTCGATGCTGCGCGAGCACGACCTGAACTCCGTCGAGGGCCGGGTCGCGGCGCTGCAGCGCACGGTGCCGCTGGTGGCGCGGATCAAGCGCGAGGACCTGCGCGACGAGTACGCGCGCCGCCTGGCCGGCTGGACCGGCTGGGAGGACATCGCCGTCGTCGTGCGCCGGGTGCGGGAGTCGGCCGGGAACCCGGCGCAGGCGGGCCCGGGCCCGCTCAAGGGCCGCAGATCCGCCGACGGCGAGCGCGGCAACGGCCGCGAGGCACCGAAGGCACCGCCCCGCGACGACCCCCGCCTGCACATCCAGCGCCAGGCGCTCAAGGCGGCGCTGCAGATCCCGGCCGTCGCCGGTCCGGGCTACGACGAGTTGCCCGAGGCCGCGTTCACCCACCCGGCCTTCGCCGCGGTACACCGCGCGATCGCCGCCGCCGGGGGAGTCTGCGCCGGGATCGAGGGCGGCGCCTGGCTCGACGCGGTGACCGCCGAGACCACGACCGACGAGATCCGTCACCTGGTCAGCGAGCTGGCAGTGGAGGCCCTGGAGCTGCCGCGACGCAACACCGACGAAGGCCGCTACGTCTCGGGCCTGCTGGCCGGGGTGCGGATGTCGCTGGTCGACGCTCAGATCACCGAGATCAAGTCCCGGCTGCAGCGCACGAACTACGAGACCGACCCGGAGACCTACAACGAGCTCTTCGGCGACCTGGTCCCGCTGGAGCAGTACCGGATCGCGTTGCGCGAGCAGACCAGCGGGGTGGCGCAGTGAGATCCACGGGGGCCCGCTGGAAGCGGCTGTTCGGGCGTGAGGCGGTGCCCGAGGGCGTCGCCGCCGGCCTCGGCGCGGACGAGCACGTCGTCACGCAGGCGGCGCTCGCCGGGGGCGGACACCTCGTCGTCACGTCCTGGGGGCTGTGGCTGCCCGAGGAACCGCCGCGGCGGCTGGGCTGGGACGAGATCGCCAAGGCGGCCTGGAACTCCGGCACGCTCGAGGTCACCGCGTCGACCGCGCGGGAGGTGTCCGGGCCCGGCACGGTCGTGCTGACCGACCAGCGACCGCGCCGCTACCGCCTCGACGAGCCCGGCAAGGTCCCGCAGGCCGTGCACGAGCGCGTCACCGGCTCGATCCGCTCGCGCAGCCACCGCGACCTGCCCGGCGGGGGAGCGTGGGTGCTGCAGCGCAAGGTCCCCGGCCGCGACGGTCTGATCCTGCAGATCCACCCCGACCCCGGCACCGACCCGGACGCCGTCGAGCGCCTCGCCGTGGGCGTGGCGGCGCGGATCGGCGGCGACGACGCGGGACCTCCCACGGGGTCCGGATGACCGCGACCTGGGACCCGGAGCTCTACCGGAGCTTCGACGACCACCGGTCCCGCCCGTTCCACGACCTCGTCGCGCGGATCGGTGCGCCGGCGAGCGGAGAGGGCGCGCCGCGCCGCGTGGTCGACGCAGGCTGCGGCCCCGGCCACCTGACGCCGATGCTCGCGCGGCGATGGCCGGACGCGACCGTGCAGGCTTTCGACGCCTCGCCGGAGATGGTCGCCAGCGCACGGGACAACGGCGTGGCGGCCGACGTCGTCGACGTCGTGGACTGGATCCCGTCGCCCGGCACCGATGTGGTGGTCTCGAACGCGGTCCTGCACTGGGTCCCCACGCACGCGGAGCTGCTGACCCGCTGGGTGCAGGCCCTCTCGACGGGGTCGTGGCTCGCCGTGCAGGTGCCGGGCAACTTCGAGGCGCCGTCGCACGTGCTGACCCGCGAGGTCGCCGCGCAGCCGCGCTGGCGGGACCGGATGTCGTTGCGGGGCGCGGAGACGGTGCAGGACCCGGCCGGTTACGCCGACCTGCTCACCGCGGCCGGAGCCGACACCGACGTCTGGGAGACGACCTACCTGCAGCGACTGGCCGGCGACGACCCGGTGCTGCGCTGGATCGGCGGCACCGCCCTGCGCCCGGTGCGCGACGCGCTGGACGACGGTGAGTACGCCGCGTTCGTCGACGAGCTCGGCGGGCGCCTGCGGATGGCCTACCCGCCATCGGCCGACGGGACGACGTGGTTCCCGTTCCGCCGGATCTTCGCGGTGGCGCGGGTCCGCTGAGCCTTGTATCTCCGGTCCCGGAGCCGCTCGGTCAGTGGCTTCCGCCGTCGCGGCGCACGTTCGCGACCGCGCCCTCGACCGTCGCCCGCGCGATCCCCGCAACGCCCTGGACAGCGGGGTGATCCGCCGTGCGCTGGTAGGTCCGGACGAGCTGCTCGTACCGCTCGTGCCCGGCGCGGGTCCCCAGCACGTACCCGACGCCGACCCCCAACAAGAACTTGAGCATGTCCCTACCTCCTTGTCGCTACTGACGGTACCGGCTGCGGTGCAGCGATCTTCCGCAGGCCAGCCATGCCTGCCGCGCCAGGAGCGTGGGGCCCTCCGGCCGGGCGCGGAGCGTGTGTTGTATCGTTCTCCACGTCGTCAGGTGATGCTTCGCCGACGATGTGACGGTCCTCCGTAGCTCAATGGCAGAGCACCCGACTGTTAATCGGGCGGTTACTGGTTCGAATCCAGTCGGAGGAGCAACATCCCTGGTCAGGGATTTGCGAAGATCCTCCCACAAGATCCAGACATGACTTTGGGATGACTTTGCTCAGCCGAGCGTCTGCCCGATCGCCCTGTCCAGGGTCTGGGCGGT
>JAKDNL010000237.1 GCA_030451825.1 Pseudonocardia sp.
AGGCCGCACGAACGGAGCTCTCGTCCAACTCCGGGGCCGTGGGCGGGATGCGGGAGCGCGGGCCACATCCCCGGGAAGCACCACCACGCCCCTGCACGAACGGAGCTCTCGTCCACCCAGGCCGCGCGAATGGAGCTCTCGTCCAACTCCGGGGCTGTAGGGGTGGCGGGCCACGCGGCTCAGCGGTCGGCGAGCTCGGGCGCGGGTCGGGGAGCGGGGCTCGCGTCGAGGTCGACCGGCAGAGCCTCGCCGCGGGTGACCCGCTCGTCGAGCAGGCCCTCCTGCCGGGCCACGACGACCGGGACGGCGATCTGACCGGCCACGTTCGTCGCGGTGCGCATCATGTCCATGATCGGGTCGATGCCGTAGACGACCGCGATACCGACCGCGATCACCTGCGGCGGCATCCCGATCGCGCCGAGGGTCAGCGTGAGCATGGTGAACCAGCCGGTGGTCCCGGCCGTCGCGAGCGCGCCGAACACGGCGACGGCAACGATCACCAGGTACTGCCAGGCAGCCAGCTGCACGCCGGTGACGTGCGCGATGAAGATCGTGGCCAGCGCCGGGTAGACCGCCGCGCAGCCGTCCATCTTCGTGGTGGTGCCCAGCGGGACGGCGAAGCCGGCGTATCCGGGGTCCACCCCGAGGTCGACGGCGGCGCGGCGCGAGAGCGGAAGCGAGGCGCTCGACGAGCGGGACACGAACGCGAACTGCAGCGTCGGCCAGGTGACGGAGAAGAACCGGCGCGGGCTGACCCCGGCGACGTAGCGCAGCAGGATCGGGTAGACCACGAACAGCACCAGCGCGCAGCCGACGTAGACGGTGACGACGAGGCTGAGCAGGGACTGGACGAACCCGCTGCCGTAGCTGGCGAACGCGTTGCCGATCAGGCCGAGCACGCCGATCGGGGCCAGTTTCACGATCCAGCCGATGATCTTCTGGATGATCTCGAACGCGGAGCGGGTGAACGCCACGAACGGCTCCGCCCGGTCACCGAGCGCGTACGCGGCCACGCCGATCAGCAGCGCGAGGAACACGACCTGCAGGATCTCGCCCTCGGAGAACGCGCTGAAGATGTTCTCCGGGATCAGCCCGGAGAGCACGGTGCTCCAGGAGCCGGGATCCTTGTCCTGCACGGCCTTCAGCGACTCCGGGTCCGCGGCCACCGTCGCGCCCGCGCCGGGACGGGCGACCAGCCCGATCGCCAGCCCGATCAGCACCGCGATCAGGGAGGTACCGGCGAACCAGGCCACGGGCCGCCCGCCGAGCCGCGCGGCGGTCCGCCCGCCACCGAGGTTCCGCAGGCTGACGATGCCGACGACGATCGCGGCGAACACCAGCGGCACGACGGTGAGCTGCAGCAGCCCGGTGAACAGGGTGCCGATCGCGTCCAGGGTGGAGGCCAGCCACTGCGCACCGGTGGTGCGCGCGACCAGCCCGAGGACGGCGCCGAGCACGAGCCCGGCCAGCGTGAGCAGGGCGAAGGTGCGCGGCCGGGACCAGGCATGGGCCGCGCGGGTGATCAGGGACATCGTCAGGACTCCGGATGGGACGGGGGCGATCAGGACACCGGGACGGCTCGGAGGCCGCTGGTTCCCGGACAGCCACACGTCACCCGGCGTCCGAAGTCGATCGTCCGGCGCCGGGTCAGCACGTCACCCACGGCACTGATCCCCCACACAGCCCAGTCCAACGCGCCGCACAGGTCCGCCATTCCGGCCCGCAACGAGACGCTCGGCACGGTCGGGCCGCACGCTGGTAGCGGCGTCAGCGGGCCAGGCACCCGCCCCGCGCGGGAATTCCGGCGGGTGTGCGGGTGGTTGCAGACGTCGAGGACGAAAGTGCTGGACCTGAACCGCGGTCGAGGCCATACGGTCGTCCACGACTGGGGCGACACCGTCGTCGTCCTTCCCGAGTACGCCCGATCGTGAAGGACCCCTCTTCTCCTATGACCTCATCGGCCAGCCGTTGGTGGATTCTCGCCGTGATCGGGATCGCCCAGCTCATGGTGATCCTGGACAACACCATCGTGAACATCGCCCTGCCGTCGGCGCAGCTCGATCTGGGCTTCACCGACCCGCAGCGGCAGTGGATCGTCACCGCCTACGCGCTGTCGTTCGGCAGCCTGCTGCTGATCGGCGGCCGGATGTCGGACGTGTTCGGACGCCGCGGAGCCTTCGTCGTCGGGCTGGCCGGCTTCGCCGTGGCCTCCGTGCTCGGCGGGCTGAGCCCGAACTTCGAGGTGCTGGTCGCGGCACGGGCGCTGCAGGGCGTGTTCGGCGCGCTGCTCGCCCCGGCCGCGCTGTCGCTGCTCACCACGACGTTCCCGAACGGGCGGGACCGGGCCACCGCGTTCGGCGTGTTCAGCGCCGTGGCCGGCTCCGGCGCGGCGATCGGGCTGCTGCTCGGCGGAGCGCTCACCGAGTTCGTCGACTGGCGCTGGTGCATGTACGTCAACGCCGTGTTCGCCGTGGCCGCGATCATCGGCGCGCTGATCTTCATGCCGGCGATGCCGGCGCCGGAGGACCGCCCCAAGCTCGACATCACCGGCACGATCCTGGCCAGCGTGGGTCTGTTCTGCCTGGTCTACGGGCTGGGCAGCGCCGAGACCGACGGCTGGTCGTCACTCCCGGTGTACGCGTTCCTGGCCGCCGGGCTGGTGCTGCTGATCGCGTTCGTGATCGTCCAGCGCCGGGTCCGGTCCCCCCTTCTGCCGTTGCGGGTGCTGCTCGACCGCTACCGCGGCGGTTCGTTCCTGACGATCCTGACGCTCACGCTCGGCATGTTCTCGCTGTCGCTGTTCCTGACGTTCGTGCTGCAGCAGAACCTCGGCTTCTCCCCGATGCTCTCCGGCGTCGCGTTCCTGCCGATGGTCGTGAGCATCGTCGCCGTCTCCACGACACTGCCCTCGACGGTCCTGCCCCGGGTCGGCCCCAAGCCCCTGATCGTCCTCGGGCTGCTGCTCGGGTCCGGCGCGATGTTCTGGCTCTCCTTCCTCCACGCCGGCTCCACCTACGCCGGTTCGATCGTCGGCCCGCTGATCCTGATGGGTCTGGGCATGGGCACCGCGATGTCCACCTCGATCAACACCGCGACGCTGGGTGTCCAGCCCCGCGACGCCGGGGTCGCCTCGGCCACGGTCAACACGATGCAGCAGGTGGGCGGCTCAGTCGGTACGGCGCTGCTCTCGAGCGTGGCCGGCACGGCCGGTGCGGCGTTCGTCGCCTCGAACGGGGCGTCACCGCAGGACGGCGCGCTGCACGGCTACGCGGTCGCGTTCCTGGTGACCTCCGCGGTGTTCCTGGCTTCGGCCGTGGTGTGTGGGTCGATCGTCCCGTTCGGCCGCCCGCACCGTGCTCGCGCGGTGCCGGAGCCGGTGGACGCCCTGCAGACGACCGACGGGCAGACGACCGACGGGCAGACGACCGACGGGCAGACGACCGACGGGCAGATCACCGCAGACCGCGAGCCGGCCGTGCCCGCGGGCCCGGCGCTGGTCGGCCGGGTGTATGGCACCGGCGACACGACCGGCGCCGTGCTGACATTGATCGACGCCACCAACGGCCGCCAGGTGGACCGGGTCGCCGCGGACGCCGACGGCGCCTACCGGCTCGACGCCCCGGCCCCGGGCAGCTACATGATGGTCTGCGGTGCCCCGGGCTTCCAGCCGGTCACCGAGCGGCTCCGGCTCTCCTCCGCCGCGGCGAGCGAGATCGTGGTGCACCTCCTCCCCCTGAGGACCGAGGCTCCGCTTCGGGCCTGACCCGGTCCGCACCGCACGGCACGGCAGCGAACTGTCGGTGGGGGTCGCCACGATGCCACCATGGACCGTGACGCCTCGGAGGTGAGACCGGGATGGCAGCACCCTCGTGGTTCCGCGCGGACGAGATCGTGGACGCCGGCACCGAGCCCTGGGACGAGGAGCGTTACCTCGCCCTGCCCGCGAGCCGCCGGCGGGTCGAGCTGCTGGACGGGGCACTTCTGATGAGCCCGAACCCGGCCACGCCGCACCAGAGGCTGTCCTCGCGGCTGGGCTGGGTGCTGGAACGTGCCCGTCCGGACCACCTCGAGACCCTGGAGGCGGTGAACGTGCGGGTCGGCCCGGGAAAGATCCTCATCCCGGACCTGGTCGTGGTGGACACCCCGGGGGCGGACTTCGTCGTCTGGGATGCCGCTCAGGTCCGCATGGCGGTGGAGATCCTGGGACCGAACGCCGGGCCGGTGGAGCGTGCCGTGAAGCCGGCCCTCTATGCCGCAGCCGGCATCGGCCACTACCTCCGGATCGTGCTGGGACCCGACGGACCGGACGCCAGCGCCTACCGGCTCGAGAACGGCGGCTACGTCCACGACGCGAGCGCAACGGCAGGAGCGGATCTCGTGCTCACCGACCCGGTGGCCGTGACCGTGAACCTGGCCGCCCTGCTCGCGGCGGCCCGGCCACCGCGCTGAGCCCCGGGTGGCGGGGGCTACTTCGACCATCGGCGTAGCCACGTCACGGCGGCGCCGGGATCGCCTCGCCACACCGCTCGCACGTGGTCGGTGGATCCTCGACGGCGAACAGGCCGCACTCCGGACAGACCCGGCTCAGCCAGCACGCCGGGTCGCCGCCCTCGTCGTCCGGCCCGGGAGGGCTCTCACCTCGTCGCACCCGACCACGGTAGGCGAGATCCGGGATCCGGCGTTGCAACCGGCTGCAACGGATCCGCAAGGCTCCACCCGCATGCTGGCTCCGTCGCCGTCGTCGGGGTCTCGGGCGCGACGTCCGATCCCTCGAGCACGAGACGGATCAGCCGATCACAGGAGCAATGACCATGTCCACCATCGACGAGCCGGCACGGATCGAGACCCCCGCAATCATCCGATTCGTGCAGACCTGGCGCCGTGCCGTCGAGCAGGACTTGCCCGCGGACCCGTGTCCCCGGCCCACCACGCCCGGGGGCCCTGACCACGTCGTCGCCCCGATCGCCGTACCCCGGCATCCGGACCGGGACGAGGCTCGTGCCCTCGCCGCGGCCGCCGACCAGGCGGTCACGGCCTACCCGGGACCGGTGGGGGAGCTGGTGCGCCGCGAGATCCGGGCCCACCTGGACTTCGGCCACCGCTTCGGCAACGACGCGGCGCTGGTCGCGCGCCTGGTGCGGGACGTGCTCGGTACGGAACCGGCGGATCGGGGGTCGGTGCCCGGACCGGTGTGAACGCCGGTCGAACGGTCGTCGACGAGCGGTGCCGGCCGCGGGCGGCACGTCGCCCTTTCCGCCGCCGACTGGCCCTGTCCGAGGACCCGCGACGGCGGGAAGATGGTGCGCGTCGGGCGAGCGAGAGGCTGGCAGATGCGCGCACGCGAGCCGGACCTCGTCGGGCACGTCGAGCGGGACGGGGTCACCGTCGGGTACGAGGTGTTCGGCGAGGGCGAGCCGACGGTCGTCCTACTGACCTCGTGGGCGATCGTGCATGCCCGGCAGTGGAAGGCGCAGGTGCCGTACCTGGCGCGGCGCCACCGGGTGATCACCGTCGAGGGGCGCGGGAACGGCCGGGCCGACCGGCCGCGGACCGTCGAGGCCTACGCCGACCGGGAGTACGTCGACGACGTGGTGGCCGTGCTGGACGCGCTCGGGGTCGAGCGGGCGGTCGTCGGCGGGCTGTCTCTGGGTGGGCGGCACGCGTTGCAGTTCGCGGCCTGGAGGACTTCGATGAGCCGAAGGACTGGCCACGCGCGGCCCGGGCGCTCCTGCTGGCGGCCGAGGAGGCGGCGAGCCGGGCGGCCACCGCCGACGCCGAGGTCCTGGCCGGGCGGGCCCTGGACGCGGCCCACCACGCCGGCGAGGACGAGTACGTCAGCCGGGCGCTGCTGGCCCGGGGCCGGTTCCGGGTGGTGCTCACCGACTTCCCCGCGGCCTACGACGACCAGCGCGCCGCGCTGGCGCACGCCCGGCAGGCCGGCGACCGCGGGCTGGAGATGCTCGCGCTGCGCGAGCTCGGCGGGCACGCCGGGATCGTGGTCTCGATGGCCGAGGCCACCGGCTTCCTCTCGGACGGGCTGCGGATCGCCGAGTCGCTCGGGGACCGGGGCATGCAGGCGCGGTTCCAGGCCTGGCTCGCCGTGCTCGCGAGCAACCGGTTGCGCTTCGACGAGGCGCTCTCGGCGGGGCGGCGGGCCGCCGCGGCCGGCCGGGCGGCCGCCGACGACTCCGCGCTCGCCGCCGGCCTGGACGGGCTGAAGAACGCGCACGCCTACCTCGGCGAGCTCGGCCCGCTGCGCGAGGTGCTCGACGAGCTGGTCCCGCTGGTGCGCCGGCTCGGTGACCCCGAGCTGTTGCAGTGGGCGGTGTTCGAGTCCGCGTTCGCCGCGGTCGGCGCGGCCGACTGGGACGGCGCCGAGGGCCGGATCGGCGAGGCGATCGCGATCAGCGCGCGCTGCGGCTACACGCTGGACGAGGGGTGGTTCACCGCGCACCTGGCCTGGGTGGCGCGGCTGCGGGGCCACCACGAGCGGTCCCTGGACCACGCGGGCCGGGCGATGGGGCTGGTCCAGGGCACCGACCACCGCTGGTACGCGACGAGCGCGGACGTCCAGATGGCCGGCACGTTGCTGGAGCTGGGCCGGACCGAGCAGGCCGTGGCGCTGCTGACCGCGGCCCGGGAGCGGGCCGAGCGGGAGGGCGCCGAGGCGTACCTGCTGCGCTGCCTCGGCGCGCTCGCCGAGGCGACCGGGTCCCCGGCCGTGCTCGCCGACGCGGACGCGTTGCTCGCGCGGGTCGCGGCCCCGCCGGGCTCGGCCTGGCTGCTGGGGACCGACGCCTACCTGGCGGTCGCGCGCGCCTGGCTGGACCAGGACGAGCCCGCCCGGGCCCGTGCGGTGATCTCCACGCTGCTCGCGGCCGCCGAGCGGCAGGGATGGGTCCCCGCGCTGGCCGCCGGTGGGCTCGTCAACGGCCGGGCCGCCGCGGCGCTCGGCGACCTCGACTCGGCCCGCTGGGCGTTGCGCCGCGCCCTCGGCCTGGCCCGTCGCCACGGCATGCCCCACGTCGAGCGGGACGCGGCGGCGGCACTCGAGGGCCTGTGCTGAATCGCGCGCACGAGTCGTACCGCACGGCACCGAAACTGTCGGTGGGGGTCGCCACGATGCCACCATGGACCGTGACACCCGGACCGTGGAGGTGACACCGCCATGGCGGCACCCACGCACGACGACGTCCTGGCCCGGAGCATCGGCGACAACACCGAGCCCTGGACCGAGGAGCGTTTCCTGGCCCTGCCCGCGAACCGCTGCGTCGAGCTACTCGACGGAGCGCTGCTCGTGAGCCCGAGTCCGGGCGGTCCGCACCAGCGGCTGTCCTTCCGCATCTGCTACCTGCTCGAACGGGCGCGACCCGACGATGTGGAAGCCCTCGAGTCCGTCAACGTCAGGGTGGGACCAGGGAAGATCCTCATCCCGGACCTGGCCGTGGTCCGCGGTTCCGGAGACGGCAACACGACGTGGGACGCCGCCGATGTCACGCTGGCGGTGGAGATCCTCGGTCCGAACACCCGATCCGCGCACCGGACGGTCAAGACGGGTCTTTACGCCGCCGCCGGGATAGCCCATCACCTGGAGATCGAGCTCGGTCCCGACGGACCGGACGCGACACTGCACCGCCTCGAGGGCGGCCGCTACCGCGAGATCGCCCGTGCCCGCCCCGGTGAGGAGCTGACGCTCATCGAGCCGGTGGCGCTGACGGTCGATCTCGCTGCGCTGCTCGCCGCTCCGCGCCTGCCGGGCTGACGGCGCCGATGGTCGTTTCGCGGCGCCGCTCTCCTCAGAACCACTCGTCGCGGACGTCGAGGGTCGTGCGGTCGAGTGACTCGAGCAGGTCCAACTGTGGGCCGACCTTCGGGAGCTCGTAGCGCAGGAAGTAGCGGGCGGCGGCGCGCTTGCCGTCGTAGAAGTCGCCGTCGTGACCGGCGGCGGCCTGGAACTGCTCGACCCACACCCAGGCGACGACGACGTGCCCGACCGCCTCCAGGTAGATCGAGGAGTTGGCCAGCGTGACGCTCGGGTCGTCCGCGGACCACAGCGCCGTGGTGACCTCGACGACCCGTGCCACGGCGGCGTCGAGGGCGTCGGCCATCTCGGCGGACTCGCCACCGTCGGCGCGCGCCTTCCGGACCGTCTCGCCGATCGTCGAGGCCAGTAGCTCCAGGCCGGCGCCGTTCCGCATGACGACCTTGCGGCCGAGCAGATCCAGGCCCTGGATGCCGTGCGTGCCCTCGTGGATCGCGTTGAGGCGGTTGTCCCGGTAGAGCTGCTCGACGTCGTACTCGCGGGTGTAGCCGTAGCCGCCGTGGATCTGGATGGCGAGGTCGTTCGCGGCCAGGCACCACTGCGACGGCCAGCTCTTCGCGATCGGGGTCAGCACCTCGAGCAGCAGGTTCGCGCGGGTGCGCTCCTCGTCGCTCTCGCCGGTGGCCTCCTCGTCGAGCAGCCGCCCGCAGTACAGGTTCAGCGCGAGCGCGCCCTCGACGTAGGACTTCGACGCCAGCAGCATCCGCCGGACGTCGGCGTGGGCGATGATCGGCACCTGCGGCGACGACGGGTCCTTCACCCCGGCCGGACGGCCCTGTGGACGGGATCGGGCGTAGTCCAGGGCGGTCAGGTACCCGGCGTAGCCGAGCGCGGTGGCTCCCGCGCCGACCCCCACGCGGGCCTCGTTCATCATCGTGAACATGCAGGCCAGCCCGCGGTTCGGCTCCCCGACCAGGTAGCCCACCGCACCCGGCTCGCCACCCGGCATCGAGCGACCCTCGCCGAAGTTCAGCAGCGTGTTGACGGTTCCGCGGTAACCCATCTTGTGGTTCAGCCCGGCCAACTCGACGTCGTTGCGCTCCCCGGGCGCGCCGTTCTCCCCGGGCAGGATCCGCGGCACGACGAACAGCGATATGCCCTTCACCCCGGCCGGTCCGCCGGGGATCTTGGCCAGCACCAGGTGCACGACGTTCTCGCTCAGGTCGTGCTCGCCACCGGAGATCCACATCTTGTTGCCGGTCAGGCGGTAGGTGCCGTCCGCACGCGGCTCGGCGCGGGTCGTGACGTCAGCCAACGACGACCCCGCCTGCGGCTCGGACAGACACATCGTCCCGAAGCAGCGGCCCTCGACCATCGGCCGGACCCAGGTCTCGATCTGCGCGCGCGTCCCGTGCGCGCGCAGCAGGTTCGCAGCGGCGATCGTGAGGAACGGGTAGGCGGCGGTACCGACGTTGGCGGCGTGGAACCAGGCGAAGCAGGCCTGCGCGACGACGGCGGGCATCTGCATCCCGCCGACCGAGGCGTCCATCCCGGCGCCGACGATCCCGGTCTCGGCGAACACGTCGAGCGCGGCCTTGACCTCGGCCGGGATCGTGACCGTCTCGCCATCGAACGTCGGCTCGGCGGAGTCGGAGATCTTGCGGTGGGTGGCGAAGTGCTCGGTGGCGACGTCGGTGGCCAGATCGAGCGCGGCGTCGAACGTGTCCCGGCCGTGCTCGGCGTAGCCCTCCCGCTTCGTCAGCGACTCGACGTCGAGCCACTCGTAGAGCAGGAAGTCCAGGTCACGGCGGGACAGCAGCAGCGAACGCACCTCGCCACGATGTCACGGCGGCGCCGGAATCGCCTCGCCACACCGCTCACACACCGTCGGCGGATCGTCCACGGCGAACAGGCCGCACTCCGGACAGACCCGGCTCAGCCAGCACGCCGGGTCGC
>JAKDNL010000238.1 GCA_030451825.1 Pseudonocardia sp.
GCCGGGCGCGCGGCCCCCCCCGCGGGGGGGGGGGGGGCGGCGGCCCCCCCCCCCCCCCCCCCCCCCGCCGCGGGGGGGGGGGGGGCCGGGCGGGGTGGGTGGGGCGCGCCCGGGCGCGGGCCCTGGGCCCCGCCCGGTTTTTATTTGGCGCCCCAACCTATGGGGTTGGCGAGCGAATTCTCGTGGACACCCTCTCCGGGCGGCGTTCCGCGGACCGGGATCGGCGCTCAGTCGTCGTCGGCGGGTGCTCCCGGCGCGGCCGGGGCGCCCGGGACGGCCGGTGCCTCCACACCGGTCTCCGACCCGCTCTCCTCGCCCTCCGGCGCGTCGTCGATCGGGACCAGGCCGAACACCGAGAAGCTGATCACCCAGTAGGCGATGTAGCCCACCAGCAGCGCGGCCCCGTGCCAGCGCCGCAAATGCCCGGTGAACAACGCGTAGGCGGCGAACCCGTTGATCACCACCAGGGCCGGCAGGTGCCAGGTGAAGACGTCCGAGGTGATCACGATCGAGCCGCCGATCAGCGCGATGACGCCGAGCTTCGCGGTCACCGAGAACACGACCACTGCCGATCACGTTGCCGACGCCGATCGCGGGCGCGCCCTTCCGGAACGGCTCCACGGTCAGGAAGATGTCCTCGAGCGAGAGCACCACCGTCGCGATCGTCGCACCGAACACCGTGCCGCTGATCGCGAAGTTCTCCAGGATGCCCTCGGTGCCCTCGGACATCGCCCAGGCGCCGACGACGAGACCGACCAGCGCGATCACCGCCAGCCCCATCAGCACCGGCCCGCTGCGCCGGTTCGACTTCGCCACGGCCAGGCTGCCGGTCTCGTAGAGCTCGCCCGCGCCGCCCGATCCCCCGCCCGGGCCATTGCCCGATCCGCCGGCGTTTCCGGCCGTGACCGAGGCGACCTCCTGGCTGTCCATGTTCTCGAGCACTTCCGAACTACGGAACGTCGGTACCGACCGCTGGGACTCGCGATAGCCGATGTAGGCCACGAACACCGCGAACAGCAGGATCAGCACGATTCCGGAGATCACCCCCAGCTCCCCGGTCAGCGCGAGGACGACCAGGATCAGCGGGGAGAGCGCGAAGATCGTGATGTAGTCCTTCGGGATCTCCACCCGGCACGGCGCCAGCAGGGCGGCCAGAGCCATCACCAGGCCGGTCATGGAGATGACGGTGCCGAAGATGACCCCGAGCGCGACGTCTTCGAGGCCCTCCAGGTTCAGGACCACACCGAACATGAGATCGTCGAACTCGATCCCGGTGAACAGGATGGCCAGCAGGAACAGCGAGATCGCCAGGCCGCGGGCCGCGCCGACCAGATAGGTGATCAGCTTCTCGGCACTGTAGATCAGTACCGCCGCTCCGGCGGCGAAGATGATGATTGACGTCATCGAACTGAGCTCCCCCTTGAGCAGAACAGATCCCCTTGAGCAGAACAGATCACGGATCTTCGCAAACGGCGGCCGGTCGGGCGACCGCCATTCGTGGTCAACTTCGTCCGTTCAGCGACAGCCGGTTCCGCTTGTGGGGCAACATGTGTTGCATCCGGACACGAACGCAGGACGGAGTGTCCAACGTGGATCATCTGCTGGCGACGGTGAGCATCTGCCCCAGCGTCGACGCGGCCAGCGGCCAGGGGTGGTCGAACTCCTCGCGGACCAGCGCGGCGCCGTCCAGCGCGTGGTGGCGGGTGTAGTCGTTCGTGACCACGACGGTGGCCAGGCCCGCGGCGAGCGCGGCCCGCAGCCCCGGGCCGGAGTCCTCGACGGCCACCGCGCGGGCGGCGCACACACCCAGACGTTCCAGGGCCATCCGATAGGCCTGCGGGTGCGGCTTGAGCTCGGTGACGTCGTCGCCGAACACCGCCACCTCGACCGTCCCGGCCCCCAGCAGGTGCTCCACCAGCGGTTCGGCCCACGCGCGGGTGCCGGTGGTCGCCACCGCGATCCGGACGCCGTGCCTGCGCAGGTCCTCGACCAGGTCCCGCACGCCCGGCCGCGGGCAGATCCGGCCCCGCCGCACCTCCTCGACGAACAGGTCGGTCTTGATCCGGTGCAGCGCCCGGGCGAACTCGTCGAGATCGTCGCGCATGATCCCGCGCTCGCGCAGGCCGGCCAGGATCCGGCGCCGGCCGCCGGTGATCGTGAGCAGCTGCCCGTAGTGCTCGATGTCCCAGTAGAGCTCCAGCTGGTAGGCGGCGAACGCCCGGTTGAACGCGACCCGGTGCCCGTCGCGCTCGGTCTCGGCCAACGTTCCGTCGACGTCGAACACGACGGCCTCCGGCAGCATCGCGCCGGTCATCGCGCCGGTCATCGCGCCGGTCATCGCGCCCGCTCCATCAGGTAGTGGAGCAGCACGAGCTGCGCGATCGCCAGCGGCTCGCTGCGCTCGTCCGCCCCCCGCCGGCCCTCCAGCCGCCCGAGGCAGTCCGGGGGGTCGCTGCCCGGGGGATCGCTGCCCGGGGTACCCAGCGCGGTCCAGATCGACTTCTGCACGGCCATGCTCTCCTCGCGCTCGACGTAGCCGTGGACGTGCAGCGAGTCCGCGGCGCGGCCGTCGGAGTCCCGGTCGATCCCGAGGTGCATCGCCCGGCTCGGCCCGGGTGCCAGCACGTCGGTGAGGTCGGGGTGGTCGATGGTCGGGCGCATCATGACCGTGGCCGAGAGCGGCGTGCCCTCCGGGTCGTCATGGCCGTCGATCGGGGCGAAGCGCAGCACCAGGTCGGCGTTGCGGCGCTGCGGCCGGATGTGGGCCTCGGCGTCCGGCTCCCGCCGCTCGAGGTCGCCGAGCACCGTGTCCACGGTGTACCCGCGCTCGCCGGTGTCGCGGGCGATCTTCCACTCCCGGCGGATCTTCTCCGGCGGGTCCAGGTAGACGGTGATGTCGAAGCACGCGCGGGACAGCCTGCTGTGCAGCGGGAGCAGTCCCTCGACGATGACGAGCTCCGCGGGCTCGACGAGCTCGGGGCGGGTCAGCGTGCCGGTGGAGTGGTCGTAGACGGGCTTGAGCACCGGGGCGCCGGTGGCCAGCAGCTGCAGGTGCTGCTCCATGATCCCCAGGTAGTTGCCGTCCGGGTGCAGCGCCGTGATCGGGAGCTCGGCGCGTTCCGCCCGGTCGTAGCGGTGGTAGTCGTCGGTGCACAGCGACACGCAGCGCCCCGGTCCGAGTGCCTCCACCAGGCCGCGGGTCAGGGTGGTCTTGCCGGCGGCGCTGTCGCCGGCGATCGCGAGCATGACGGGCCGGCGCGACGCCCCGTCACGGCCGGCGCGACGCGTCGGCAGGGTCTCCTCGGGCACGACCGGCCTCCTCGCGCGTCCCGGGTGGTCATCGGCGACCTCGGACGCCGTCCGACGTTAGGCCGGACCCGGGTGGGAGTTCTCCCCCCGGGACGGGGATCCGACGGGGGAACCTCGACCGCAGAGGAGGTTCGGCGCGCCCGCCGGTGCCCTATCGTGAGCGCCATGACCCGGACCACATCCTCGGAGGCGTCCGGGCCGCTGCGGGTGGTGGTCGTCGACGACCACGAGATGGTCATCGCCGGGCTCAAGGCGATGCTCGGCCCGTTCCCCGGGCGGGTCCGGGTGGTCGGGTCCGCACACCGCGCCGAGGAGGCGATGGAGGTCGTCGTCTCGCTGCGACCGGACATCGTGCTCTGCGACGTGCGGATGGCCGGCGACAGCGGACTCGACCTGTGCCGGCGGCTGCTCGCCCGGGTGCCGGACCAGAAGATCGTCCTGCTCAGCGTCTACGACGACGAGCAGTACCTGTTCCAGGCACTGCGGGCCGGAGCGGCCGGCTACCTGCTCAAGCGCATCGGCGGCGAGGAGCTCGTCGGCCAGCTCGAGCTCGCCGCGGGCGGCACCACCGTCGTCGACGCGACGATGGCCGGGCGCGCCGCGGCGTCGGCCGCACGCCTGGAGCGCAACGAGTTCTGGCCGGGCGCACACCTGGGCCTGACCCACCGGGAGAGCGAGGTGCTCGCCCTCCTCGTCGGCGGGCGCTCCAACCGGGCGATCGCCGCGCAGCTGGTGATCGGCGACGAGACGGTGAAGAGCCATGTGCGCTCGCTGCTGCGCAAGCTCGGCGTCGCCGACCGCACGGCCGCCGTGGCCGCCGCCCTGCGCGAGGGTGTCTTCCAGTGACCGGGCCCGACCGGAGCGGGTGGGCCGTGACCGGTCCGCGCGGGCTCGGGCTGGCCGACCCGGAGCGGGAGAACGCGGTCCTGCTCGACATCATCGAGGCGACCTCGCACGGGCCGGGCGTGGAGCCGGTGGCCGCCGCCGTCGCACGGGTGATCACCGAGGCGACCGCGACCGACGTCTGCTTCGTGCACGTGCTCGACGACACCGACCGCTCGCTCACCCTGGTCGGCGCCACTCCCCCGTTCGACGCCCAGGTCGGCGTCGTGCGGCTGCCGCTCGGGCAGGGCGTCGCCGGGTGGGTGGCCAGCCACCGGGAGCCGGTGGTGATCGCGCAGGACAAGGAGTCCGACCCGCGGTACCTGCCGATCCCGGAGCTGCGCGGGACCGACTACGTCTCGATGGTCTCGGTTCCGATGATCAGCGAGCCGTCCGGGCTGGCCGGGGTGCTCAACGTGCACACCGTGACCCGCCGCCCGTTCGACGACCGCGACGTCCGGCTGCTGCTGGCGATCGGGCGCCTGCTGGCCGGGGCCCTGCACCAGGGGAGGATGCACCGTCGGCTGGCCGGCCGGACCCAGGCCCACGAACGTTTCGCCGAACAGATGATCACTGCCCAGGAGGCCGAGCGCCAGCGGCTCGCCCGCGACATCCACGACGGGATATCCCAGCGGCTGGTGACGCTGTCCTACCACCTCGACGCCGCGCTGACCTTCCTCGACCGCGGAGAGCCTGCGCAGGCCCGCCCCGGCCTGGAGGCGTCGTGTGACCTGGTCGGGACCACGCTGGAGGAGGCGCGGGCGGCGATCGGCGCGCTGCGGCCCCCGGTCCTCGACGACCTCGGGCTCAGCGGTGCACTCGCGGCGCTGGCCCGCGACCTGCCCGGCGTCGACACCAGCCTGGCCCTGGACGAGCGCCGGGTGCCCGAGCACGTCGAGGTCGCGCTCTACCGGATCGCGCAGGAGGCCCTGCAGAACGTGCTCAAGCACGCGCACGCGCGCCGCGTCACGCTCCGCCTGGAGATCTCCGACGACGACGTCCGGCTCGCGGTCTCCGACGACGGCGTCGGGTTCGACCACGCCGAACCGTCGGATGCGGGCGGAGGCGGGTACGGGCTGGCGTCGGTCCGCGAGCGCGCCGAGCTGATCGGCGGCACGGTGCGGCTGGTCTCGCGCAGCGGGTCCGGGACCACGGTCACGGTCACCGCGCCGCTGTCCGTCGCCACCGAGTACTGAGTCGATCAGCGTCTTTCAGCGAATACTGAGCCTTTCAGCGAATCTTTGGGTGGAAACACTCGATTGTTCTACTGATGGTTGCGGCCCAGTCTTGGCCCATGGCAGACAGATGGAGTGCGGGTGTCATCCCCTACACCGAGATGGGGTACTGGCAGCCCGACTACGAACCCAAGCCCACCGACCTGCTCTGCGCGTTCCGCGTGACGCCGCAGGAGGGGGTGCCGCCGGAGGAGGCTGGCGCCGCCGTCGCCGGGGAGTCCAGCACCGCGACCTGGACCGTGGTCTGGACCGACCGGCTCACCACCCACGAGCACTACCAGGCGAAGTGCTACCGCGTCGAGCCCGTGCCGGGCGCCGACGGGCAGTGGATCGCCTACATCGCCTACGACATCGACCTGTTCGAGGAGGGGTCGATCGCGAACCTGACCAGCTCGATCATCGGGAACGTGTTCGGCTTCAAGCCGCTCAAGGCACTGCGCCTGGAGGACATGCGGATCCCGCCGCACTACGTCAAGACGTTCCCGGGACCGCCGCACGGCATCGTCACCGAGCGCGAGTACATGAACAAGTTCGGCCGCCCGCTGCTCGGAGCCACGACGAAGCCCAAGCTCGGGCTCTCCGCGCGCAACTACGGCCGCGTCGTCTACGAGGCGCTGCGCGGCGGGCTGGACTTCACCAAGGACGACGAGAACATCAACTCGCAGCCGTTCATGCGCTGGCGCGACCGGTTCCTGGCCTGCATGGAGGCGGTGAACAAGGCCCAGGCCGAGACCGGCGAGGTCAAGGGGCACTACCTGAACATCACCGCCGGGACGATGGAGGCGATGTACGAGCGGGCCGAGTTCGCCAAGGAGCTCGGCAGCATCGTGGTCATGGTCGACCTCACCGTCGGCTACACCGCGATCCAGTCGCTGTCGAACTGGGCCCGGGCCAACGGTGTCCTGCTGCACCTGCACCGGGCCGGGCACGCCACGTTCACCCGGCAGAAGAACCACGGCATCAGCTTCCGCGTGATCTCCAAGTGGATGCGCCTGGCCGGGGTCGACCACATCCACGCGGGCACCGTCGTCGGCAAGCTCGAGGGCGACCCGAACGCGGTGCACGGCTTCTACGACGTCCTGCGCAAGGACAGCTACAAGGCCGACCCGGTCAAGGGCCTGTACTTCGACCAGGAGTGGCTCTCGATGCCGGCGACCATGCCGGTGGCATCCGGTGGCATCCACGCCGGGCAGGTGCACCAGCTGCTGCACCACCTCGGCGAGGACACGATCCTGCAGTTCGGTGGCGGCACCATCGGGCACCCTATGGGTATCGCCGCGGGCGCCGAAGCGAACCGGGTCGCCGTCGAGGCGATGATCAAGGCCCGGAACGAGGGCGTGGACTACTACACCGAGGGTCCGGAGATCCTGCGCAAGGCGGGCCGGCAGTGCAAGGCGCTGGAGATGGCGCTGTCGACCTGGGGCGACATCACGTTCGACTACGCCTCCACCGACTCGCCCGACGTCACCCCGACCCCGTCCTGACCCTCGTGTCGAACACACCGTGAGGAGCACACCGTGAGAATCACCCAGGGGACCTTCTCGTTCCTGCCCGAGCTCACCGACGACGAGATCCGGGCACAGATCGACTATGCACTCGGCCACGGGTGGCCGCTGTCGATCGAGTACACCGACGACCCGCACCCGCGCAACACCTACTGGGACATGTGGGGCATGCCGATGTTCGACCTGGTCGACCCGGCCGCCGTGCTGGCCGAGGTGGTGGCCTGCCGGGAGGAGAACCCGCAGACCTACGTCCGGGTCAACGCCTACGACGCGAGCCTGGGCCGGCAGACGGTCGCTCTGTCGTTCCTGGTCAACCGTCCTTCCTCGGAGCCGGGCTTCCGCCTGGACCGGCAGGAGGGATCCGACCGCCAGGTCGGCTACACCATCCACCCGTACGCCACCGAGGCCCCGGCCGGGAGCCGCTACGGCACCGGGGCGTCGCCGCGGGACAACGGTCATGGCCGGACCTGAACGGGTCTCGTTCGCGACGGCGGGGCGCTCGACCGGCGTCCGGGGGGCGACGGCCGAGGAGCCCGGGCCCTCCGAGGAGGCGGTCGGGAACCTCTACCCGGCCGGCGCGACCGTCGACCTGGACGAGGTGCGCCGCGCAGCCGGTGTCGACGACGTCCTGGACACACTCGACCGCGAGCTCGTCGGCCTGACCCCGGTCAAGGAGCGGCTGCGCGAGCTCGCTGCGCTGCTGGTCGTCGACCGGGTCCGGGAGGGGTTCGGGGTGCACGCGGGCCGGCCGACCCTGCACATGTGCTTCACCGGCAACCCCGGCACCGGCAAGACGACCGTGGCCCAGCGCCTCGGCGGGCTGCTGCACGGGCTGGGCTACCTGCGCCGGGGTCACCTGGTCACCGCCACCCGGGACGACCTGGTCGGCCAGTACATCGGGCACACCGCGCCGAAGACCAAGGAGATCGTCGGCAAGGCCATGGGCGGGGTCCTGTTCATCGACGAGGCCTACTACCTGCACCGTCCGGGCAACGAGCGGGACTACGGCGGCGAGGCCATCGAGATCCTGCTGCAGGCGATGGAGGATCACCGCGAGGACGTGGTGGTGGTGCTGGCCGGCTACGCCGACCGGATGGAGCAGTTCTTCACGGCCAACCCGGGGATGCAGAGCCGGGTCGCCCACCACGTCGGGTTCCCGGACTTCTCGGTGCCCGAGCTGACGACGATCGCCTCCGGGATGGTGACCGAACGGGGGCTCACGCTCTCGCCGGACGCGCAGGAGGCGTTGCGCGAGTATCTGGACCTGCGCGTGCAGCAGCCCTGGTTCGCCGGCGCGAGAAGCGTGCGCAACGCGATCGACCGCGCGAGGATGAGGCAGGCGCTGCGCCTGGGTTCGGGCGGGAACCGGGTGGTCGGGTTCGAGGACCTGACCACCCTGCACGCGGCCGACCTGCGGTCGAGCCGGGTGTTCACCGGAGGACTCGGGGCCGCAGCCGACGAGACGTGAGGAGTCGCCGGTGACCACGACCGCCCGGATGCGCGCGTTCGTGGCGCTGGCCGACACCGGGTCGGTGCGCGGCGCGGCCGCGAAGATGGTCGTCACCGAGTCGACGGTCTCCGCGGCCGTGCGCGCGCTGGCCGAGGAGGTCGGCGTCCCGCTCGTCGAACGTGACGGGCGGGGCGTTCGTCTGACCCGGGCCGGACACCGCTACGCCGGCTACGCGCGGCGGATCCTCGGCCTGCACGCCGAGGCCTCGGTCGCGGCGCGCGGGGAGGCCGACCCGGAGCGCGGTCGCGTCCGGCTCGGCGCCGTCACCACCGCGGGCGAGCACCTGCTGCCCGGGATCCTGGCGTCGTTCCGGGCCCGCTACCCCGGCGTCGCGCTCGGCGCGGACGTCGCACCCAGCGCGGCGGTGTGGCCGATGCTCGATCACCACGAGGTCGACGTCGTCGTGGCCGGACGCCCGCCTCCCGGTTCGGCGGCGCGCGTGCGGGCGATGCGGGAGAACGCCCTGACCGTCGTCGGGTCCCCGGAGCTGGAGCCCGGATTCGACCCGGCGACGGCGACCTGGCTGCTGCGCGAGCACGGGTCGGGGACCCGGGCGACACTGTCCACGCTGCTCGACGACCTGCAGATCGACCCGCCGAGCAGCAGTGCGGGGACTCGCGGTACGCGCGCCTATCTGTGCGTGCCCGATCAACTGCGCGGATTGTTGACCTTTTCCGACGGTACCGTAAACGACTTCACCGGACGTATAACCTGGAGCAGCGATAACCCGGCCGTGGTGAGTGTCGGTGCGAATACCGGAATTCTTGCGCCGCAGGCCCCCGGCAGCGCGACCATCACCGCGTCCTATTTCTCGCTCCAGGCATCGATCAAGGTCGAAGTCGGCGCGCTCGCGAACACCGATCTCAGCCTGCAGAAGCTCGATCAACAAAGCTACTCGCCTATCGGTTCCGGCGGTTTCACCATTGCCACCAATACTGCAGTCGCAGGTCGTGGGTCGGCACCCGCGACACAGAACGTCGTAGTGGTGGCCACCGAGCGCGCCGCCGCGACCAGCGCCAGTGTGAAGCGTAACGTCACCGGCTCGACCACATTCGCACTGACCGATTCGACGGGTGCCACCGTGCCCGCCACCACGGTGGCGACGTCACAAACCGCGACCGTCTACGCGTTGACGGCCGGGTCCGCGCCGTCGCCCGGCCCCTACACACTGACTGCGACACTGGGGGCCTGCAGTTCACCGCTGACACTAAGTGTGCCGTTGAACGTCGCCAATGTCTCGAGTCTGACTCTGCAACCGGA
>JAKDNL010000859.1 GCA_030451825.1 Pseudonocardia sp.
CTGACCACGCCCGACGCCCCGATCCCCGGCGTCCCTGCCCCGCTGCTGCTGGAGGGCTCCTCGCTCACCACCCGCATCGTCGGCGACGTCGCCCGCGCGACCGGGCCGCCGGAGCTCGTCGTCGACGAGGCCGCCCGGCGCCGCGTCGGTCTCGCCTCGGCGCTCGCCGCCGACCTGAGCACGCATCGCGTCGTCTACGGGCGGACCACCGGCGTCGGGGCGAACCGCGACGAGCAGGCCGACGGCGCCGACCTGACCGGGCACGGCCTGCGCCTGCTGCGCAGCCACGCCGGGGGCACCGGCGACCGGTTCGACACCGCGCACGTCCGCGCCACGATGCTGGTCCGGCTCAACCAGCTGCTCACCGGGTACTCCGGGGTGTCACCGGTCGTCGTCGGCGCGCTGGCCGACGCCCTGCGCACGGGGGCACTGCCGGTCGTGCACCGGCTCGGCGCGATCGGCACCGGCGACCTGGCCCCGCTGGCCCAGATCGCCCTCGCCCTGGCCGGCGAGGGCGAGTGGGAGGGAGGTGCCCAGGGCAGGGCCCCGGCGCCGGTGCCGGTCGACGGCGGCGACGCGCTCGCGTTCCTTTCCAGCAACGCCGCCACGCTCGCCGACGCCGCGATCGCCGCGACCCGGCTGGACGTCATCCTGGCCGCCAGCCACGTCGTCGCGGCGCTGTCCTACCTCGCGCTGGAGGGTAGCCCGGAGGCCTACGCCGAGCCGGTGCACCGTGCCCGCCCGCACCCCGGCCAGGTCCGCAGCGCCGAGCGGATGCGCGACCTGCTGGGCATGCGGGACACCCCCGCCAAGGGCCGCCGGATCCAGGACCCGTTCGGGTTGCGCGCGTTCCCGCAGGTCAACGGCCCGGCGCTGGACGCGCTGGAGTACCTGCACGGGGTGCTGGACATCGAGATCAACGCCGGGTCGGAGAACCCGCTGA
Source organism: Pseudonocardia sp. (assembly GCA_030451825.1). Lineage (GTDB taxonomy): Bacteria > Actinomycetota > Actinomycetes > Mycobacteriales > Pseudonocardiaceae > Pseudonocardia. The sequence goes on from JAKDNL010000859.1 coordinate 944, forward strand.
TCTCGGTCCAGCACGGCGACGCCTACCACCACGCGCACTTCCACACCGCCTACGTGGCCACCGCGCTGGACCGGGCCCGCGCAGGAGTGCACCAGGTCGCGGAGCTGTCCGCGGTCCGGCTCGGCGACCTCGTCGAGCCGGACCAGAGCGGGCTGCGCGCCTTCCTCGCCGACGGTCCCGCCGGCAGCTCCGGGGTGATGATCCTGGAGTACGTCTCGCACGACGCCCTGGCCGCCCTGCGCCAGGCCGCGCTGCCCGCGACGCTGGGCACGGCGGTCGTCTCGCGCGGGCTGGAGGATCACGCGAGCTTCTCCACCCAGGCGGCCCGCGCCGCCGGCGACGTCGCCGACTCCTACACCCGGGTGCTGGCCTGCGAGCTCGTCGCCGCCGTCCGGGCGCTGCGGATGCGCGGCGACGACCCGTCGCACCTGCCGCTCGGCCCGGCGTTCCGCCGCGCCGACGAGGTCCTCGACCGCCGAACCGACGACCGCCCGCTCGCCGACGACCTGACGGCCGCGGCCGCCCTGATCGTCGACGCGGGCTGGTCGCGGGTGTGACACCCGGGGCCAGGGTGCCCGGTCCGGGCCGGCATCCCGTGGGCGAGCGCCCGGCCCCGGCTCAGCACACCGGCTTGGGCGAGCAGCAGTTCCTCCATGACATCCGCCCAGGATCGGGCTCGACGTCGAACGGTGGAATCCTTCGCGCCCGTGACCGTGGTGCCGCTCGTTCCGGGGTGATCGGCGGCCGGGTCCCGATCGGCGCCGCGGATGGCCCGGATCGGGACCGATCCGGCGACCTTCATCGCCGCGGGACAGGACGGGGACGCTCCCGCCGTGGCGAGTGCCCACGGCGGTCGCCCCTTCTATCTCCGGCCGACGCGTAGCGTGCACGGAGGCCGGGTGACGATCGACGCCGCCGGAGTCACCGCCGCCGTCCTGCGCCGCGCCGGAGCCCCCGGCGGCGGCCTGCGCCGCTCTCACGATCTGGCCCCGGGCCACGTGGTCGCCGCGAAGAGCTCCGTCGGCGGGTCCAAGTCGGCGGGTCCGAGTCGCCGGATCCGGGCAACCCGGCGGTCACCGCCCTCGCGCATGATCGATGTCTGAGTACCGATCGGGGCCACCACTGGCCCCGATCGATACTCAGCCATCGCTCAGGACCGGCCAGCCCCG
>JAKDNL010000860.1 GCA_030451825.1 Pseudonocardia sp.
GCCGTCGGGACGCTGCTCGGGGTCCTCGCCGCGTGGGCCGGACGAGCGGTCGGGCAGGCGTTCCAGCGGCTGGTCGACGTGCTGGTCTCGATCCCGGCGATCGTCGTCGGCCTGGTCGTGGTCGCCGCGCACGAAGGCCCGCCGGGCCTGGACACGCTGCTGCTCGCCGTCGTGTTCACCGGGTGGACGCCGTTCGCCCGGCTGACCTATCAGCTGACGCTGCGCGAGCGGGGCCGCGAGTACGTCGAGGGCGCGGTCGCGATCGGTGCCGGGCCGCTCCGGATCGCGTTCCGTCACGTCCTGCCGAACCTGCTGCGTCCGCTGACCGCGCACGCCTGCCTGCGGTTCGCGAACGTGCTGCTGTCGCTGGCCGGGCTGTCGTTCCTCGGCCTCGGCGTGGCGCCTCCCACCCCGGAGTGGGGCGCGATGCTCGACGAGGGCCGCCAGTACATGTTCCTCGCGCCGCAGCTGGTGCTGCTGCCGGCCGTCGCGGTCGTCGGGACGGCTCTGCTGGTCACCGTTGCCGGTCGCCTTCTCGAGCGCCGCTGGAACGGTGCCTGATACTGGTACCGGACATTAGACTGCTCCTGCGAGCTATGTGCGACAGCACACTCGACGACGGCAGGAGGCGAAGTGGCGGAGACCGACGCGGGTGGACGGCGCCGGGGCACGGTGCGCCCGGAGCTCAAGGAGATGCTCGACGGGGTGGGCGTGGTCCCGGTACGCAGCGGCATCGACGGCGCCCGGACGGCGCTGCACGCGGAGGGCGCGGTGATCGTCCGCGGCCTGCCGGACGATCCGGAGCAGCTGGTCACCACGGCTGCGGTGACGCTAGGCGGGAACCTGCGGGAGTTGTTCGGCATCCGTCCACAAGGCGGTGTGGACTCACCGCCCCTGGGCCTGCACTCCGACGGCGCCTACCTGCAGGTCGACGTGCACGGCCGGACCGCCCGGCTGCGTGACCCGGACGAGGACTACCTCTACATGCACTGCGGCGACCCGGCCGACTCCGGCGGGGACTCCGTGCTGGTCGACGGCTATGCGCTCGTCGAGGCGATCGAGAATCATCTCCCGGAGCTGCACGCGTTCCTGACGCGTGTCGACGTGGACTTCTTCGGCAGCAGGGTCGACCCGCCGCGCGGGGTCCCGCACACACCGCTGGTGCGGCGGATGGTCGAGCACACCCGGGGTGGACGCCGGGTCGTGCGGGCCAGCGACTACGCGGTGCCGGTGCCGCGCGTGCCGGGATGGGACGAGCAGCTGGCCCACATCGAGACCTACGCCGACGTGCTGGCCACCGCGTTCGAGGTCGCGCCCCGGTTCCGGCTCGAGGGCGGGGACCTGTTCGCGCTGGACAACTACCGGTTCCTGCACGGCCGCGACGGCTTCCGCGGGGAGCGCCGCCTGCACGTCCTCTCGGTCCGCAGCTCCGAGGCGTTCTGACCGGCTTTCCGCACATCTGGCCGGCTATTCGCGCCCCCATCGGGGATGGTGGCTGAGTACCCGCCGGGCTGGTGACACCCCGACCGGCACGGCCCGATCACCACCTGCTCGGTCAGCACGGGTCGATCGGTGCGGCGGCGCTGCTGGTGGCGCTGTTGGTGGCGGCGCCGCGCTGAAGTGGGCCCGGAACATGGTTCCGGCACCGTGTGGATCGGCCTCGGCATGCCGATGGGCGCGTGGGCCGGCCGATCGGCATGCCGGCCGCCGGGCGGTCAGAAGGGCGGTGGGTCGGGGTCGTCCGCCGGAGCGATCGCCGCGTCGTCCCGCGGTGAGCTGGCGTCGTCCGAGGCGGCGGCGTCCCCCTGTGTGACGGCGTCCCCCGGTCTGGCAACGCCGTCCGGGGTGGCGGTGCCGTCCGGTGGGCCGGTGCCGTCGGCCGGCTCGGTGTAGGGGCGATAGTCGTAGGGGCCGCTGGTGTACCGGCGCCCGGTCGGGGTCACCCAGGTCAGGCGCCCATCCGGGTGCGCGAGGACGTTCCAGTCCCGATGTTCCTTCAACAAGTGGTGACTCGGACACAGGGCGTGCAGATTGTCGTCACTGGTGATGCCGTCATGCTCGAATCGTTGGTGGTGGTCCTGGTGGCTGTCGCGGGCGCGGCGGGTGCACG
>JAKDNL010000861.1 GCA_030451825.1 Pseudonocardia sp.
GCGCGCCCCACTTCTTCTCCAGCACGACGTTGCGGCCACGCGGGCCGAGCGTCACCTGGACTGCGTCCGCGAGAGTGTTCATCCCTCGCTCGAGGCCGCGACGGGCCTCCTCGTCGAACGCGATCTGCTTCGCCATGGGGGTGTTGCCCTCCGATAGACATGATCATGTGGTCGGACCCGGTGCCCGCGACGGACGACCGGCAACCCTGCGCCGGTCTCACCGACCCGACCTGGCACTCCACAGCAACGAGTGCCAATGGAATCCGTCTCCGTTTCTAGCACTCGCCGGTGTCGAGTGCAAGGTCGTCCGCCGCCCCCGCGCCCTCTGTGGTCCACGCGCGCGAGAGGATGGCTCGATGACCGCCTCCCCGCCGTCCTGGTCCTCCGCCGGTGCGGCCGCCCCGCGCACCGTGACCGAGCACGCGGCGGCGGTGGCCTCCCTGGTCGCGGCGACCGCGTCCGAGCGGGTGCCGCTCTCCGAGGCGAGCGGGCGGGTGCTGGCGCAGGACCTGGCGTCGGTGGTGGCGCTGCCGCCGTTCGACAACTCGGCGATGGACGGCTATGCGGTGCGCGCGGCCGAGGTGGCGGGGGCCTCCGAGGCCGCTCCGGTGCGGCTGCCGGTCGGCGCGGACATCCCGGCCGGGCGCACCGACGTCCCGCCGCTCGGGCCGGGCACCGCGCACCGGATCATGACCGGCGCCCCCGTCCCGGAGGGTGCGGACGCGATCGTCCCGGTCGAGCGGACCGACGCCGGCACCGAGACCGTCGCGATCGGTGCGCCCGCCGCCGTCGGCGCGCACGTCCGTCTCGCAGGGGAGGACGCCGCGGCCGGGCAGGTGCTGCTCAGGGCCGGGACGGTGCTGGCCGCGCCGCAGATCGGGCTGGCCGCCGCCTGCGGCTCGGCCACGCTCGCCGTCCGCCGCCGCCCGCACGTGCTCGTCCTGTCCACCGGCTCCGAGCTGGTCGCGCCGGGCCGGCCGCTGGAGCCGGGGCAGATCTACGAGTCGAACGGCACGATGCTGGCCGTCGCCGTGCGCGAGGCAGGGGCCACCGCGGAGCAGCTGAGCTTCGTCCCGGACGACGTCGAGACGTTCCGCGCGGTGCTCGCGGAGAAGGCGGTGGCCGGGGTCGACCTGGTGCTCACCTCCGGTGGTGTCAGCGCGGGCGCCTACGAGGTCGTCAAGGACGCGCTCACCGGCAACGGCGTGGAGTTCGGCAAGGTCGCGATGCAGCCCGGCGGGCCGCAGGGTGCCGGCAGGCTGCGGCTCGGCGGGGCCGGGGTGGAGGGCGGCGGGGTGGAGGCCGCGGACGTCGAGACCAGCGGTGTCGCCGTGGTGACGCTGCCGGGGAACCCGGTCAGCTCGCTCGTGTCGTTCGAGGTGTTCGTCCGGCCCGCGCTGCGTGCCGCGATGGGCCATCCGAACCCGGGCCGCCCGGTCGTGACGGCCCGGCTGGACGGTTCCCTGGGCTCGCCGACCGGTCGCCGGCAGTTCCGCCGGGGGATCCTGGACGCCCGCGCCGGTACCGTCGCCGAGATCGGGACGCCCGCCTCTCACCTGATCGGGGCGCTGGCCCGGGCCGACTGTCTGATCGATCTGCCGGCGGAGGTGGAGCGCGTCGGGGACGGCGATCCGGTCGACGTGTGGCTCCTCGAGGGGTGAGAGGGCCCGATCGGGAGCCGTGCGTCGTGCACGTACGCGAATCTCGACGCCGGCGTCACTGGGCCGTCTAGCTGAAATGTGACCTAAGTCATAGTCTGACCGGGCAACGATCTCACGTGACGCGACGTCAAACAGAGTGGACATTCGGCCGATCGGTGCAGATCGGTGGTTCCACCAACGGTGATCTAGACGACAGGGCGTCAGCTCAGGAATACTTTAGCCGGTGAGGGGTACTCCCTTCACAGCACAGAACCCACCGCCCGTCGCTGGGGAGCGGACGAGCGGTTCCAAGGCCGGGGTCGTCGTCTCGGGGGATGACGGCCCCGGCCCTTTGCGTGGCCCGGCCTTCGACCGCCTCCGTACGAGGCGCGCGCGCCGGCCGGACCGCGGGCCGCGCACCGGGGCACGCCCGGCTCCGCGTAGCGTGTCGCCGACAGTCCGGTACGGCG
>JAKDNL010000862.1 GCA_030451825.1 Pseudonocardia sp.
CTGGGTGAGGCCGTCGGCGCCGGTGAGCAGGATCGCGACCGCGCCGGTGGTCACCGCCAGGGCGATGCCGAACTGGGCCGGGCCGGTGACCGCGCGCAGCATGCCGCGTCCGCCCCGCAGCGCGACCGTGCTGAGCTGGTAGAAGAACAGCCCCAGCGCGATCAACGCGGCCAACCAGATCATCGTCGACCACAACGAACCCAGATCCACCGCGCTCTCAGCGCCCCCCGGCGGAGCCGGAGGGGGTACCGCGCCGGGGATGGGGACTGGGTTGTCGGCGTCATTGCCGGTGATATCACCGGGCGAGACCTGCGAGACCTTGTCGGCGAGTTCGAAACCACCCTTGAGCAGCCAGATCGCCGAGTCCCAGAGCGCCTGCATCGCGGAGCTGAACGCCGACTCGGCGACCGAGGACGCCTGCTCCCCGAGGAAGTCGGTGATCGGGTTCGAGCCCCCTCCGCCGCCGCCGTCGCCGTCGGGTGGGGGCTGTGTCGGCCAGGTCGGCGCGGTCACCAGCGGGGTCACTGTTGGATCTCCCGGTAGCCGGCGGCGACGGCCTCGGCGCTGCCCGGCCAGGTCGCCGGAGCGGCCCAGGCCGCCGGCCCGGATGCGATGCGCCACTGGTTCCCGACCCGGCGCATGGGCAGGCAGTTGCCCAGGCCGGCGTTGATGACGCGGCCCTTGTAGTCGATGACGAACTCGCCCAGCACGCAGGCCACGACGTAGGAGCCATCAGCGGTGGCCCCCTTGATCAGGGCGCTGGTCGGGGCCCAGGACAACCGCAGCCCCTCCCGGGGCCCGGTGTCGGCCATGTTCGCCGACCGGCGAAACGAGATCAGGTTCCGCCCCATCGGGGTCTGCTCCGGCGGTGCCGCACCCGGCTCGGCGAGCGAGGAGTAGGCCCGGGCCCAGGTCTGCGGGTCCGCGCCGGCCATCCCGGCCCGGGTCACCTCCAGCACCTGCCCGATAGCGCCTTCCGGGGTGTCCGGGAACCCGGTCGGCACCAGAGTCCCGGTGACCTGCTCCGGCGCGGGCACCGCGATCGGCGAGCCCGCGGAGCGGGTCGAGAGCGCATGCGGCAGGGCGGCGGCGACGGCGACGGCGAGCATCGGCCGCCGCGCCAGCGCAGCCTCGGCCTGCGGCCCACTCCCGGCCACGGCCTCTTCCGGCTCCGCAGCGCCGGTCGAGCTCTGCCCGACCCCGCCGGTCTGAGCAGGGGCGTCGTCATCGGAGGAGAACAGGCCGGTCAGCGACACGACGAGCCCCACGACCAGGAGCAGCGCGAGCGCACCCACCCCGCAGAGAACGATGAGCGCCCGCCGGCGCCCGGCGCCGCTGCCCGACTGCGGGGCGCCGCGGTAGGCCAGCGGTGCACCGTTTCGTCCCTGGCCCAGCATCAGGCGCCGCTGCTCGCGAACTGGTTGACCACGGTGTAGCCGATCCCGAACAGGATGGCCAGGGCGAGGCTGCCCACGATCATCCGGGCGCCGAGGCGCCCGGACCCGTGGTGATCCCAGAGCCGGCCCGCGGTGGCGGCCACGATCCCGCCGAAGAACAGCCCCATGATCGAGACCCCGGCGATCCAGCGCAGGATGTTGACGACGCTCTGGATCGCGGGTGCCCCGGGTGGGGCTTGGATGCCGGGCTCGGGGATGAGGCCATCACCGTCGGGCGGGGGCTGCTGCAGCAGCCAAGTCTGTGCTTCGTAGAGCATGTGGGGCAGGGACATCGCGGCCTCCGACGGGCGGGTCGTGCTGAACAAGGGGTGGATGACGGGCAGGTCAGCCGCGGCGCGGGGAGGGGATGAGCCCCCACGACGCGAGCAGTGGGCGGAGCGCGTCTGCGGGCTTGGGTGGGCTCGGCTCGTCGGTGACCCCGGACAGTTCCCAGTTGCGGTCGTAGGGCACGAACAGCGCATCGGCGAGCAGCGCCTGTAGCCGGGACCCGGCGGCCCCGGACACCCCGGTCGGCCACTTGCGGGCCCCGTTGACCACCAGCTGCACCGGGGCGGTGGCCACGCCGCGGCGCACGTACGGGTCGAGGCGGGCCAGGACCTGCTCGGCCTGGCGCAGCGAGGGCCGGGTCGCGCGCACGACCAGGATCGGGCGC
>JAKDNL010000239.1 GCA_030451825.1 Pseudonocardia sp.
CGCCCGCGTGATTGCCGTGGCGAACCAGAAGGGCGGCGTCGGCAAGACCACCTCCACGATCAACCTGGGTGCCGCGCTGGCCGAGTACGGCCGCCGGGTCCTGCTGGTCGATTTCGATCCGCAGGGCGCGCTCTCGGTCGGGCTCGGCGTCCAGGCGCACGAGCTCGAGTCGACCATCTACAACCTGCTGATGGAGAAGGGCGTCGAGGCCGACGACGTCATCCGCCCGACCAACGTCGAGAACATGGACCTGCTGCCCAGCAACATCGACCTGTCCGCGGCCGAGGTCCAGCTCGTCACCGAGGTCGGCCGGGAGCAGGCGCTGGGCCGCGCCCTCAAGCGCACCCTGTCCGACTACGACATCATCCTGATCGACTGCCAGCCCTCGCTCGGCCTGCTCACGATAAACGCCCTGGCCTGCGCGGATGCCGTGCTGATCCCGCTCGCGTGCGAGTTCTTCAGCCTGCGCGGGGTCGCGCTGCTGATGGACACGATCGACAAGGTCCAGGACCGGCTGAACCCGGACCTGAAGCTGCTCGGCATCCTCGCCACCATGTTCGACCAGCGGACGTTGCACACCAAGGAGGTGCACGACCGCGTCGTCGAGGCGTTCGGTGAACTGGTGTTCGAGGCCGTGATCAACCGGACGATCAAGTTCCCGGAGACGACCGTCGCCGGCGAGCCGATCACGACCTGGGCGCCGAGCTCCGGCGGCGCGGACGCCTACCGGATGCTGGCCCGCGAGGTCATCGCCCGGTGACACTGCTCGCCGACGGCCCCGGGGGAGGTCCCGAGGGGCTGGACGACTCCGACGTCGCGTCGCCGGGCACGCGCCGGTTCACCGTGCGGCTGGTCAACTTCGAGGGCCCGTTCGACCTGCTGCTGCAGCTGATCGGCAAGCACGAGCTCGATCTCACCGAGATGGCGCTGCACAAGGTCACCGACGACTTCATCGCCCACCTCACGGAGCTCGGCGACGACGCGGACCTGGACGAGACGACCGAGTTCCTGGTCGTCGCGGCCACCCTGCTCGACCTCAAGGCAGCTCGGCTGGTGCCCGGCGGGGACGTCGAGGACTCCGAGGACCTGGCCCTGCTCGAGGCCCGCGACCTGCTCTTCGCCCGGCTGCTGCAGTACCGCGCCTACAAGGAGGCCGCGAAGCTGTTCGTCGAGCTCGAGGCCGGGGCGATGCGCCGGTTCCCGCGCTCGGTCGCCCTCGAGGACCGCTATGCCGAGCTGCTGCCGGAGGTCCTGCTCGGGATGGACGCGCAGGCCTTCGCCGAGCTCGCGGCCTCGGTGTTCCGGCCGAAGCCGCCGGAGACGGTCGGGCTGGAGCACCTGCACGGTTCGAGCGTCTCGGTGCCCGAGCACACCCAGCTGATGCGCGAGCGCCTGGCCGAGATGGGCTCCGCGACGTTCGCGACGCTCACCGTCGACTGCGTGGCGCCGATCGAGGTGATCGCCCGGTTCATGGGCCTGCTGGAGCTCTACCGGGAGCGCAGCGTCGCCCTGGACCAGCCGGAGCCCTTCGGTGAGCTGATGGTCACCTGGACCGCGGACCGCGACGACGACCCGGTCGCCGACGCCGTCGCGGACGAGGAGTCCTCCGCGGATGACTGACCCGTCCCGGGACGGGGGGCACCCCGAGTTCGCCGACCTGGACCAGCTGATCGGCCGGACGGTCCCGCGCAGCCCGCACGCCCGGACCGCGGACGGGGAACCCGAGCCGGCCGACGACGTCGATGCCGCCGAGCCCGCGGCCGACGTCGCGGGCCCCGAAGCCGCCGAGGTCGAGCTCCCCGACGTCGAGGACCTCGGCGAGGAGCTGGCGTCCGACGCCGCGTTCGAGGCCGCGCTGGAGGCGTTGCTGCTGGTCGTGGACGCGCCGGTGGACGAGGCCGCGCTCGCGAACGCGCTCGGGCAGCCGGCGTCCCGTGTCAGGGTCACGCTGCCCCGGATGGCCGGTGCCTACACCGCCGACGGCCGCGGGATCGACCTGCGCCGGTCAGGGGAGGGCTGGCGGTTCTACACCCGCGAGACCTACGCCCCCTACGTCGAGCGGATGCTGCTCGACGGCCAGCGCGCCCGCCTGACCCGCGCCGCCCTGGAAACCCTCGCCGTGGTCGCCTACCGCCAACCGGTGACCCGCGCGCGGGTGTCCGCGGTCCGCGGCGTGAACTGCGACGGCGTGCTCCGGACGCTGCTCACACGCGGCTTGGTGGAGGAGGCCGGAACCGACGATCAGACGCAGGGGACACTGTTCAGGACGACCGAGCTGTTCCTGGAACGCCTCGGCCTCTCGTCGGTGCAGGATCTGCCGCCTCTGGCGCCGCTGCTGCCCGACATCGACGCGATCGACGACATGTGATGAGAGACGATGAGTGACAGCAAGGCACCCGATGGCGTTCGGCTGCAGAAGGTGCTCGCGCAGGCGGGTGTGGCGTCCCGGCGCGCGTCCGAGGAGCTGATCGCCGCCGGCCGGGTCTCGGTGGACGGCGAGACCGTCCGCGAGATGGGCCGGCGGGTGGACCCGGACACGGCGATCGTGCACGTCGACGGCGCCCGGATCGTGCTGCGCGACGACCAGGTCTACCTGGCGCTGAACAAGCCGCTCGGGATGCTGTCCACGATGTCCGACGAGAAGGGCCGCCCCTGCGTGGGCGACCTGCTCCTGGACCGGGTCGAGATCATGGCGCAGGCCCAGCGGCTGTTCCACGTCGGACGCCTGGACGCCGACACCGAGGGACTGCTCCTGCTGACCAACGACGGCGAGCTCGGCCACCGGCTGATGCACCCGTCCTACGAGGTCACCAAGACCTACGTCGCCGAGATCATGGGCCAGCCCGCCCGCGACGTCGGCAAGCGGTTGCGCGAGGGGATCGACCTCGACGACGGCGCCGTCACCGTGCACTCGTTCAAGCTGGTCGACTCGCTGCCCGGACGCTCGATGGTGGAGCTGGTGCTGCACGAGGGCCGCAAGCACGTCGTGCGCCGGCTGCTCGACGAGGTCGGGCACCCGGTGCAGCGGCTGATCCGGACCGCGGTCGGCGGCGTCCAGCTGGGCAGCCAGCGCCCGGGCAAGCTGCGCCCGCTCAACAACTCCGAGGTGGGCGCGCTCTACAAGGACGTCGGGCTGTAGGACGGGGCGGGACCGGGCCGCCGGGTCGGACCTCCTACGCTGCCGGTCATGGCGGTACGAGCGCTGCGCGGCGCGACCCAGGTCGACGCCGACGACCGGCAGCAGATCCTCGACCGTTCCGCGGAGCTGGTCACGGCCGTGCTCGAGCGCAACGCGCTGGTCTCCGACGACATCATCTCGATCTGGTTCACCGCGACCCCGGACCTGACCGCGGAGTTCCCGGCCTACGCCGCCCGGCTGCTCGGCCTGACCGACGTGCCGCTGATGTGCTCGGTCGAGATGGCCGTGCCCGGAGCGCTGCCACGGGTGCTGCGGCTGCTGGCGCACGTGGACACCCCCCGGCCCCGGGCCGAGCTGCGCCACGTCTACCTGCACGGCGCCGCGGCACTGCGCACCGACTTACCGCAGTAGCCCCGAATAGCCCGTGCGCGGATATAGCGGCTCCCGCAGCGATATCCGCGCCCGCGGGGGCGGCGCCGGGCCGGATGCCCCTACCGGCGAGAATGGACGGGTGCGTGCCCGGGAGGGCGCGTGCCGGACGACGGTCGTGGGGCCGGAGAGGTGGTACTGGTGGCCTTGCGGGGCGTCGTCGCGATGGACGGGCCGTCCGGGACCGGGAAGTCCACGGTCTCGCGCCGGCTGGCACAGTCCTGCGGCGCGGCCTACCTGGACACCGGTGCGATGTACCGGGCCGCGACCCTGGCCGTGCTGCGCGCGGAGCTCGGGGAGGACACGCCGCCCGACCGGGTGGTCGCCGTCGCGATCGGGCGTGACCTGGCCTCCGGCACCGACCCCGCCTGTCCGACGATCACCCTCGACGGCGCGGACGTGAGCGCCGAGATCCGGGGGCCGGAGGTGACCGGGCTGGTCAGCGCCGTGTCCGCGCTGCCCGAGGTGCGCACGGAGCTGGTCGCCCGGCAGCACGAGCTGATCGAGAAGGCGGTGCGCGACGGCAGCGGGATCGTCGTCGAGGGCCGCGACATCGGTACCGTGGTGGTGCCGGACGCGCCGTTGAAGGTCTACCTGACGGCGTCGCCGGAGGTCCGGGCCGCGCGGCGCGGACGGCAGGACGCGAGGGCAGGCCGCGAGGCCGACCTGCACGTCACGCTGACCGACGTCGAGCGCCGGGACAAGCTCGACTCCAGCCGCCGGATCTCCCCGTTGTACGCGGCGGCCGACGCGCTGGTGCTCGACACCGACAACCTCAGCGCGGACGACGTGCTGGCCCGGCTGCGAACGCTGGTCGCGGAACGGGGGCTGGAGGGGTGAGCTCCGCCGGCTCCCCCGTGTTCGGGAACAATCATGGGGCCGGGACCGACCTGCCCGAGGGTGCGCTGGGCTGGATGCACGACCTGGCGCGCTGGATCGGGAGCTGGTGCTTCACCCCTATCCTGCGGGTGCGGGTGCACCACCGGGACCGTATCCCGGCCTCCGGGCCGGTGGTGCTGGTGGCCAACCACAGCGCGTTCGTCGACGGTCCGCTGCTGATGGGACTGATCGGGCGTCGCGCGGTGTTCCTGGTGAAGCAGGAGATTTTCCGCGGGCCGTTGGCGGTGCTCCTGCCGTGGATCGGGCAGCTCGCCGTGCGGCGGGGGGTACCCGACCGGCGGCCGCTGATGGCCGCGGTGGGTGTGCTGCACGGTGGCGGAATGGTCGGGGTGTTCCCGGAGGGGACCCGCGGCGGTGGCGAGGTGGTCGCGGCCCAGCAGGGCGCGGCCTGGTTGGCCCGCAGCGCCGGGGCGCCGATGCTGCCGGTGGTGTGCCGGGGCACCCGGCGACCGATGGGGTCGGGGCGGCGGTTCCGCCCCCGAGTGGACGTATTGGTGGGACAAGCGCTGCCGGCGCCGCAGGGCCGTGGACGTGCCGAACTGGCCGCGGCGACCGAGCAGGTACGCGACGCACTCTCCGCGCTGGTCGCGGAGTTGGACGAGATGAGAGGCCGGGACGCTCCCGGCCGGGACGCGAGTGAGACGTGAGCAGTACTGACGAAGTTGGCGTGACCCTCGGGAACGAGGAGCGCGCCGAGATGGACCGGCTGGGCCTGGACCCCGCCGAGTTCGTCGCGACCGACGAGGACGGCATCCCGATCGCCGGGCTGGACCCGGACGAGGTGCTGGCCACCCCGACCCTGGCCGTCGTCGGGCGACCCAACGTGGGCAAGTCCACGCTGGTCAACCGCCTGCTGGGGCGCCGCGAGGCGGTCGTGCAGGACATCCCGGGGGTGACCCGCGACCGGATCGTCTACGACGCGCTGTGGAACGGCCGCCGGTTCAAGCTGATGGACACCGGCGGCTGGGAGCCGGACGCGTCCGGCCTGCAGGGCGTCGTCGCCGCGCAGGCCGAGACGGCCATGCGTACCGCCGACGCGGTGATGCTGGTGGTCGACGCCTCGGTCGGGGCGACGGCCACCGACGAGGCCGCGGCCCGGGTCCTGCGCCGCTCGAGTGTCCCGGTGATGATCTGCGCGACGAAGGTCGACGACGACCGGCTGGTCTCGGACACCGCCTCGCTGTGGCGCCTCGGGCTGGGGGAGCCACATGCGGTCAGCGGGCTGCACGGCCGCGGGTCCGGCGACCTGCTCGACGCCGTGCTGGCGGTGCTGCCCGAGACCCCGCGCGACGACGTCGCCGGTCCCGGGGAGGGGCCGCGCCGGGTGGCGCTGGTGGGCAAGCCGAACGTCGGCAAGTCCAGCCTGCTCAACAAGGTCTCCGGCGAGATCCGTTCGGTCGTGCACGACGTCGCCGGCACCACGATCGACCCGGTCGACTCGCTCGTCGACCTGGACGGCGAGATCTGGCGTTTCGTCGACACCGCCGGCCTGCGCAAGCGGGTCAAGATGGCCAGCGGTATGGAGTACTACGCGAGTCTGCGCACGTCGTCGGCGATCGAGGCCGCCGAGGTGGCCCTGGTGCTGATCGATGCCAGCGAGCCGATCGCCGAGCAGGACCAGCGGGTGCTCACGATGGTCGCCGAGGCGGGCCGTGCCCTGGTGATCCTGTTCAACAAGTGGGATCTGGTCGACGACGACCGCCGCCAGGAGCTCACCCGCGAGCTCGAACGCGACCTGATCAGCGTGCGGTGGGCCGAACGGGTCAACGTGTCCGCGCTGACCGGACGCTCGACGGCTCGGATCGCGCCCGCCCTGCGCCGCGCCCTGGAGTCCTGGGACACCCGGATCCCGACCGGACGCCTCAACTCGTGGATCTCCGACCTGGTCGCGGCGAAGCCGCCGCCGGTGCGCGGCGGGAAGCAGCCGAAGATCCTCTTCGCGACCCAGGCCCAGACCCGTCCGCCGACATTCGTGCTGTTCGCCTCCGGCTTCCTGGAGCCGGGCTACCGCCGGTTCATCGAGCGCCGGTTGCGCGAGGACTTCGGCTTCGCCGGGTCCCCGATCCGGCTCTCGGTGCGGATCCGGGAGAAGCGGCCACGCAAGAAGTGAGCGCCGCCCCGCTGCCGACGGCCGAGCTGCACCTGCACCTGGAGGGCACGCTCGAGCCGTCGACGATCCTGGAGTTCGCCGAGCGCAACCAGGTGCGGCTGCCCTACCGCGACGTCGACGAGCTGGCGGCGCGCTACGAGTTCGCCGATCTGTCGTCGTTCCTGGACCTGTACTACGCCAACATGGCGACGCTGCGCACCGCGCAGGACTTCGCGGACATGACCGACGCCTACCTGACGCGGGCGGCCGCCGGTGGAGTCGTGCACGCCGAGGTGTTCGTCGACCCGCAGGCGCACACCGCCCGCGGGATCGCGCTGGAGGAGGTGCTCGCCGGCGTCGGTTCCGCGCTGGCCGCGGCGCCGTCGGTGCACGGGATCAGTACCGGGCTGATCCCGTGCGTGCTGCGCGACCACAGCGCCTCCGACGCGATGGCGATGCTGGAGGGCGTGCTGCGCTCGGACGTCCAGGTGCTCGGCATCGGACTGGACTCCGCCGAGGTGGGACATCCGCCGTCGAAGTTCACCGAGGTGTTCGACCGGGCCGGGGCCGAGGGTCTGCACCGGGTGGCGCACGCGGGGGAGGAGGGGCCGCCGTCGTACGTGTGGGAGGCCCTGGATCTGCTCGGGGCCGAGCGGATCGACCACGGCGTGCGCAGCCTGGAGGACGACGAGCTGGTGGCGCGTCTGGTGCGGCAGCGGACGCCGTTGACCGTGTGCCCGCTGTCGAACGTGCGGCTGCGCGTCATCGACGACCTGGCGAGGCACCCGTTGCCGGAGATGATGCGTCGCGGGCTCGTGGTCACCGTGAACTCCGACGACCCCGCCTACTTCGGCGGCTATCTCGACGACAACATGACCGCCCTGCATGCGGCGTGCGGCATCGACGACTCCGGCGCCGAGCAGCTCGCCCGCAACTCGATCGAGGCCTCGTTCCTCGACGACGCCCGCAAGCGGGTGCTCCTGGCCCGGATCGACGCCGCCGTCACCAGCTGACCGGCAACGAGTTGACGCCCTGGATCGTCGTGGCGGGCCGCAGCACGAGATCGGTGACCGCCGTGTCCGGGCGCAGCGTCGGGATCCGCTCGAGCAACGCCGCGATGATCACCTCGAGTTCCAGGCGGGCCAGGTTCTGCCCCAGGCACTGGTGGACGCCGTAGCCGAACGCGATGTGGTGGCGGGCCGGACGTCGCACGTCGAAGGTGTCCGGTCGGCGAACACCGCACCGTCCCGGTTGGCGATCGAGTTGCTGACGATGACGGCGTCGCCGGCCCGGATGACCTGCCCGTCCACCTCGATGTCGTCGGTGGCCACGCGCCCGCCCGCGATGTCGGCGATGGACAGGAAGCGCAGCAGCTCGTCGACCGCACCCGGGATCAGGGACGGTTCGGCGCGCAGGGCGTCGAGCTGGTCGGGGTGCTCCAGCAGGGTGATCACGCTCAGCGAGGTCATCGACGCGGTCGTCTCGTGCCCGGCGACGAGCAGCAGCACGGCCGAGGAGACGAGCTCCGCGCGGTCGATCTCGCCGGTGGCCAGTCGTTCCCTGATCAGCGTGTCCAGCAGGCCGGTGCCCGGATCGGCCTGCAGCGTGGTGATCAGGCCGTCCAGGTAGCCGGTCAGATCGTTGCGCGCGGGGAGCGAGCTCGCCGGGTCGGTGGACTGCACCAGCCGGGTGCTGGCGTCCTGGAAGAACTCGTGGTCGGCGTAGGGCACGCCCAGCAGTTCGCAGATCACCATCGACGCCACCGGCAGCGCCAGCCCGGTGACCAGGTCCGCGGGCGGGCCCGCGGCGAGCAGGTCGTCGATGAAGCCGTGCACGATCCGCTCGATGTCGGGGCGCATCCCCTTGGCGCACTTCACCGTGAATTCGCTGATCATCATCCGGCGCTTCGGGCCGTGCTCGGGCGGGTCCATGCTGGTGAACGAGCGGTTCTGCTTGCGGAACGCCTCGCCGCGGGGCGAGGTGACGGGGAACCCGTCGGCGGTGCGGTCGGCGGAGAGCCGAGGATCGGCGAGCAGCGCGCGCGCCGCCCGGTGGCCGGTCACCACCCATGCACGGCGCCCGTCGTAGAGGGCGACCGGACGCAGCGGTCCCTCCTCCTGGCGCAGCCTGCGGTACCCGTCGGGCAGCTGGTAGGGGCAGGTCCGGTCGTTCGGGAAGTTCGGCGCGTCCTGGGTTTGGCGTGTAGCCACGGTGTCGGTCATCGATTACCCCCGCGAGTCAAGGCTAGTTAAAGAACGCTACGTTCTCCAATATGGAGGCGAGGATGCCGGGCGAGAGAACGCAACGATCTCTCCGCGAACACCCTGGAGTCACGCTGTCACCGAACACCGAGCCGGCCGCCGCGTCGGGACACGATCACCGCAAGGGACCTCGCCGTCGCGGCGAGGTGCTGGAGAACGCCATCCTCTCCGCCACCGTCGAGGAACTCGCCGAGGTCGGCTACGCGGCCCTGACCATGGAACGGGTCGCGTCCCGGGCGCGGACCAGCAAAGCCGCCCTCTACCGCCGCTGGCCCGGACGTGCGGAACTGGTGATGGAGGCGTGCCGCGAGCGCGGGATCGCCGACGACGATGTCCCCGACACCGGATCCCTGCGTTCCGACGTGATCGACCTGCTGCGCCTGATCTCGGCGACGATGGCCACGTCAGTCGGGGGCATCATGCGCGGGCTGCTGGCCGAGATGACGCGCGATCCCGAGTTCGCCGCGCTGATCCGTGACCGGGTGCACCACGTCGGGCCGGCGACGATCCGGACCGTCCTGGAGCGCGCCGTCGAGCGCGGGGAGGTCGAGCGAGAGGTGCTCGGCTCGCGGCGCGCCGCGGTGGCGACCGACCTGTTGCGCAACGAGTTCCTGCTGTTCGGAGCGCCGATCGACGACGCCACCATCGTCGACATCGTCGACGACGTGTACCTCCCGTTGATCCGGCGTCCGGTGGGAGATCGTTGACGGCACCGCTTGTCGGGAGCGAGGTAGGGGTGGGGTAGGCTGGCGAAGCCCTTCCGGGGGTGGCCGGGACGTGGCGCAGCTTGGTAGCGCACTTGACTGGGGGTCAAGGGGTCGCAGGTTCAAATCCTGTCGTCCCGAC
>JAKDNL010000240.1 GCA_030451825.1 Pseudonocardia sp.
GGAGACAAGGGCTCTCTTGGCAGCGGCTCGGGTGACAAGAGTTCGGGCGACAAGGGCTCGGGTGGCAGCGGCTCGGACGACAAGGGCTCGGGCAAGGGCAGCTCCACCAGTGCTGGGAAGGAGAGCTCGTCGAGCGACAGAAGTTCCGGGGACAAGGGCTCCGGGGACAAGAGCTCCGAGGGCAGCGGCTCCGAGGACAGCGGCTCCGACAGCAGCGGCTCCGGCGGCAGCGGCTCCGAAGATAGCGGCTCCGGAGACTCCGACAGTGGCTCGGGCGACAGCGGGTCGTCCGGCAGCTCGTCCGAGGAGTCCACGGCGGGCAGCGACGCCTGATCCGGCACGGCCGGAGGAGATCGCCGATCGTCGGGCGTGGCACCTGTGCGCCCGGGGCGGGCGCGGGTACGGTCCCGCCCGTGACCGCAGTCCACCCGCTCGTGCCCGCTCCGAGCGCGAGCGCCCTGCCCGAGCACGTCCGCGTCGCCTTCGGGGTGCGCGAGACCGTCCCGCGACCCGTCGTGTGGGCCGGTCAACGCGCCTGGCACTGCGGCGACGTCCTGCTGCGTCCGGTCTCGGACAACGTCGTGGCCGCGTGGTCGGCCACGGTGCTGGAGAACCTCGAGGTCGACGGCGTCCGGCTGGCCCGCCCGGTGCGGTCCAGTGACGGACGATGGGTGGTCGGCGGCTGGGCCGGGTCCCGGCACCTGACGGGCACCTCCGAACCACGCCACGACGACGTCGTCGCCGCGTCCCTGCGCCTGCACGCGGCCACCTCGACGGTGCTGCGCCCGCGCCTGCTCGACGACCGGGACGACCTGCTGGCCCGCTCGGCCTCCGCGGCGTTCGGCGAGTCCCGCCTCGACCTCGACCCGCTGACCGGCGGGGAGCTGTTCACCGACCTTGCCGCGCACCGGCGCCCGATCCGGCTCACCCCGCAGGTGGTGCACGGCGAGCTGTTCGGCGCGATGCTGTTCGACCGCTCCGGCGTCCCCGCGGTGCTCGACCTGGTGCCGTTCTGGCGTCCGGCCGAGTGGGCGGCGGCCGTCGTCGTCGTCGACGCGATCGCCTGGGGCGGCGCCGACGATGCGCTGATGGACCGCTGGTCCGAGCTGCCGGAGTGGCCGCAGGCCCTGCTGCGCGCGGTGTTGCACCGACTTGCTCTGCACGCCCAGCACCCCGACGCGACGGCCGCGTCGCTGGGCGGTCTGGAGCGGGTCGCCGGGCTGGTCAGCACGCGGCTGTAGCGTCCGGCACGTCTCACACCGGTGTGATCGGCGTGTGAGAGAGGGTTTTCCGCGACGTCACGCGGGGCCACATCCGGGCAACCCGGGCTTCCTACGGTTCGGCGTACCTGATCGACGCCTGCGCTGGGAGCCCCTCCGTGACCGCTGTGACCCCGGAATCCGAGAGTCGCCGGCCCGGCGGCCGCTGGATCGAGCACTGGGAGCCCGAGGACGCCGGCTTCTGGGAACGGACCGGCAGGAAGATCGCGAGCCGGAATCTCTGGCAGTCCATCTTCTCCGAACACATCGGATTCTCGATCTGGACACTGTGGTCGGTGCTGGTGCTGTTCATGGGCCAGGACTACGGGTTCGACGGGGCGCAGAAATTCTTCCTGGTCGGCATCCCGACGCTGGTCGGCGCCGTCCTGCGGCTGCCCTACACGTTGGCGGTCTCCCGGTTCAGCGGCCGGAACTGGACCATCGTCAGCGCTTCGATGCTGCTGGTCCCCGCCGTCCTCGCGATGATCGTGATGGAGCCCGGAGTCTCCTACCCGACGCTGATGATCGTCGCCGCGGTCGCCGGCGTCGGTGGCGGCAACTTCGCGTCGTCGATGGCGAACATCAACACCTTCTTCCCGGAGCGGCAGAAGGGCTGGGCCCTCGGGCTCAACGCGGGCGGCGGCAACCTCGGTGTACCGGTGGTGCAACTGCTCGGCCTGCTGGTCATCGCGACCGCGGGCGCGGGCTCGCCACGGCTGCTGATCGCGATCTACATCCCGTTCATCGTGGTCTCGGCCGTACTGGCCTGGATGCGGATGGACAACATCGCGGCGGTCCGCAACGACACCGGCGCGTTCGCCGAGGCCGGCAAGGACCGCCAGACCTGGATCATGGCGTTCCTCTACGTCGGGACGTTCGGCTCGTTCATCGGCTATTCGTTCGCGTTCGGGCTGGTGCTGCAGAACCAGTTCGGCCGCACCCCGCTGCAGGCCGCGGCCGTCACGTTCATCGGCCCGCTGATCGGGTCCCTGATCCGTCCGCTGGGCGGCCGGCTGGCCGACTCCTACGGCGGAGCCAGGGTCACGCTGTGGAACTTCGCCGCGATGGTCGTCGCCACCGGAATCATCATCGCGGCGTCGGGAGCGGACTCGCTGCTCGTGTTCACGGTCGGCTTCGTGCTGTTGTTCACGCTGACCGGCATCGGCAACGGCTCGACCTACAAGATGATCCCGGCCATCTTCACGAGCCGGGCCAGGGTGAACGTGGCGAACGGCGGCGACGCCGCGGCCGAGACGGCGACGGCGCGCCGGGTCTCCGGTGCCGTGATCGGCATCGTCGGCGCGGTGGGCGCACTCGGCGGGTTGTTCATCAACCTCGCGTTCCGCGAGTCGTTCCTGGTGGCGAACACGGGAGCCCCGGCGTTCTGGAGCTTCCTGGCGTTCTACGTGGTCTGCCTGGTCGTGACGTGGGCGGTCTACCTGCGGCCCGGGCCGGTCGGCGCGGACCGCGCGGACGTGGCGTTCGCCCGGGTCTGATCGGCGTCCGGTGGCAGGCGGCGAGGTCCGCGCGCGTCGTGCGCCCACGCCCGGGCGGCCCCGGCTCCGACCACCGCGCAGGGCCCGATCACGGAGGTGGTGCGGTCACGCAGCCTCGCCGATCCTCGCGCAGGCGGCGGCCCGCACCCTCGAGGTGACGCAGACCACCGCGGGCCGTCGGTGCAGGTCAGCCGCCGCTCACAGGGGTCGGGCGGACTCGTGAGCGGCTCGTTACGCCGTCGTCACGACGGGTCGCGTCGATGTAATGACCGGTTCCTACCGTCTCGGGGTGTGAGCAGACGAGTCGTCGTTGTGGGCAACGGGATGGTCGGGCACCGGCTGGTGTCCGCGCTGCGCGACCGGGATGCCGAGGGGGCCTGGCAGGTCACCGTCCTCGGCGAGGAGAGCCGCCGCGCCTATGACCGCGTCGCTCTGTCGTCGTACGTGGACGGGAAGACGGAGGAGGAGCTGCGGCTCCCGGACGGCGACCTGCGCTCCGACCCGCTGGTCGAGCTGCACCTCGGCGACGCCGTCACCGGCATCGACCGGGACGCGCGGACCGTGCGGACCGCCTCCGGAGCCTCGTTCGGCTACGACGCCCTGGTGCTGGCCACCGGCTCGACCCCGTTCGTCCCGCCGGTCCCGGGCAAGGACCTGCCCGGCTGCTTCGTCTACCGCACCCTCGACGACCTGGACGCGATCACCGCGGCCGCGGAGGCCGCCGCCCGGCGCACCGCTCCCGGGCGGCGCTCGGCCGTCGTCGTCGGTGGTGGGCTGCTCGGCCTGGAGGCGGCGCGCGCGATGCGCCTGCTCGGGCTCTCGCCGCAGGTCGTCGAGATCGCGCCTCGGCTGATGCCGGTGCAGGTCGACGCCGGTGGCGGGGCGCTGCTGCGTTCGCTCGTCGAGGACCAGGGCCTGAAGATCCGTACCGGGGTCTCGGTGGACGGCATCCGCGCCGACCGGGACCGGCTGGTCGCGCGCATGTCCGACGGCGTCGAGCTGGACGCCGACCTGGTCGTGTTCTCCGCCGGCATCCGCGCCGCGGACGCCCTGGCCCGGGAGAACGGCCTGGCGGTCGGTGAGGGCGGCGGCGTGCTCGTCGACGACCGCTGCCGCACCGCCGACGAGCACGTCTGGGCGATCGGGGAGTGCGCCGCGCTGCAGGGCCGCACCTACGGCCTGGTCGCCCCCGGCTACGCGATGGCCGAGGTGGTCGCGGACCGCCTGCTCGGCGGCGACGCGCGGATGACGCCCGGGGAGCTGGACATGTCGACCCAGCTCAAGCTGCTCGGCGTCGACGTGGCGAGCTTCGGCGACGCGCACGGAACGAGCGACGGCGCGCTGGAGATCGTGGTCGACGATCCAGTCGCCGGCACCTACTCCAAGCTCGTCGTCTCGACCCCGCGCAGCGCAGGCGGAGCAGGCAGCGGCACCGATGCGTCCACGCTGCTCGGCGGCGTGCTGGTCGGCGACGCGTCACGCTACGGATCGCTGCGCCCGCTGGTCGGGGCCGCGCTGCCGGACGACCCGGTCACGCTGATCTCGAAGGGTGGCGCCGAGCCGGACGCGGGCGCACTGCCGGACTCGGCGCAGATCTGCACCTGCAACGCCGTCACCAAGGGCGCGCTGTGTGCCGCGATAGACGACGGCGCGCACACCGTTGCCGAGCTCAAGGCGTGCACCCGGGCCGGGACCACGTGCGGGTCCTGCGTGCCGGCGCTGGCGACGATCCTCACCCAGCGCGGCGTCGAGGTCTCGAAGGCGCTCTGCGAGCACGTCGAGTACTCCCGCGCCGAGCTGTTCGAGGTCGTCGCCGGGGCCGGGATCACCTCGTTCTCGTCGCTGATCGAGAGCCACGGCCGGGGTTCGGGCTGCGACATCTGCAAGCCGGTCGTCGCGTCCATCCTCGCGACGCTGGGCAGCGTCGACGGGCGCGGCGGTCACATCCTGGACGGCGAGCAGGCCACGCTGCAGGACACCAACGATCACTTCCTGGCCAACATGCAGCGCAACGGCACCTACTCGGTCGTGCCGCGGATCGCCGGCGGCGAGGTCACACCGGAGGGCCTGATCGTGATCGGCGAGGTGGCCCGCGACTTCGGGCTCTACACGAAGATCACCGGCGGGCAGCGGATCGACCTGTTCGGCGCCCGGGTCGAACAGCTGCCCGACATCTGGCGCCGCCTCGTCGACGCCGGGTTCGAGTCCGGGCACGCCTACGGCAAGTCGCTGCGCACCGTGAAGTCCTGTGTGGGCACCACCTGGTGTCGCTACGGCGTGCAGGACGCGGTGGGCATGGCCGTCGAGCTGGAGCTGCGCTACCGCGGGCTGCGCAGCCCGCACAAGCTCAAGTCCGGCGTCTCGGGCTGTGCGCGCGAGTGTGCCGAGGCCCGCTCCAAGGACTTCGGGGTGATCGCCACCGAGGACGGCTGGAACCTCTACGTCGGCGGCAACGGCGGCTTCACCCCGCGCCACGCCGAGCTGCTGGTCGCCGGCGTCGACTCGGCGACGTTGATCCGCACGATCGACCGGTTCCTGATGTTCTACGTGCGCACCGCCGAGCGGCTGCAGCGCACCGCGCCGTGGATCGAGGCGATGGAGGGCGGGCTGGACCACCTGCACGCCGTGATCGTCGAGGACTCGCTGGGCATCGGTGCCGATCTCGACGCCGCCATGGCCCGCCACGTCGACTCCTACACCGACGAGTGGCGCGGGGTCCTCGACGACCCGGAGAAGCTGTCCCGCTTCGTCTCGTTCGTCAACGCCCCGGACACACCGGACCCGACGATCAGTTTCGTCACCGAGAGGGGCCAGAACATCCCGGCCCCCGCCCGTTCCGAACCCGTCCTGATCGGCCTTCCGGAGGTGCAGTCATGACCGCCACCCGACCGCTCGACGCTCCCACCGCCGTCGCCGGGGGGCCGCTCCCGGAATCGCGACGGTCGCCGGAGACCCGCCCACCAGCACGGGTCGGCACCGAGGTCACCGGCTGGCTGCACGTGTGCCCGATGGACCGGCTGCAGCCCGGACGCGGTGCCGCGGTGCTGGTCGGCGACGTTCAGGTGGCGGTGTTCCGGATGGAGGGCGACGTGCTGCACGCGGTCGGCAACGTGGATCCCTACACCGGCGCCGCGGTGATCTCGCGCGGCATCGTGGGCGACCGGGGCGGCGTGCCGACCGTGGCGTCACCGGTGCACAAGCAGGCCTTCGGACTCGACGACGGCCGGTGCCTCGACGACCCGACCGTGGCGCTCGGCGTCTACCAGACCCGGGTGCACGGCGCCGACCTGCAGATCGGGCTACGGTGAGCGCCCGGACCCGGGTGACGACGCGCCCCCCGCCGGGCCGTCCCCGCGCTGCCCCCGGCCGGAGGAACGGAGGCGCCGTGGCCGCACGACCGGGCGAGGACCCGACCCCTGACACCGAGAGCAGCGAACGCGGAACGAGCATGGGCGCCGAGAGCAGCGAACGCGGAACGAGCATGGGCGCCGAGAGCAGCGAACGCGGCGTCCGTGGCGAGGAACCGGTGCCGTCGCTGGCCGGGTTCACCGTCGGCATCACCGCGGCGCGCCGTGCCGAGGAGCTCGCCACCATGCTCGAACGCCGCGGCGCGGTGATCCAGCAGGGCGCGGCGCTGCGGATCGTCGCGCTCGCCGATGACGCCGACCTGGAGACCACCACCCGTGCGCTGATCGCCGAGCCGCCGGACATCACCGTGGCCACCACCGGCATCGGCTATCGCGGCTGGATGGAGGCCGCCGACGGCTGGGGCATCGGTGAGCAGCTGCTCACCGCTCTCGGCCGTTGCGAGATGCTCGCCCGTGGCCCCAAGGCGCGCGGCGCGATCCGCGCGTCCGGGCTGGTCGACGCGTGGTCGCCGGAGTCGGAGTCGACGGCCGAGGTGCTCGAGCACCTGCTCGAGCGGGGGGTCGAGGGCAGCCGGATCGCGATGCAGCTGCACGGCGAGCCGCTGCCCGACGTGGTCGAGGCGCTCGAGCTGGCCGGGGCACAGGTCGTCACGATCCCGGTGTACCGCTGGGCCCCGCCGCTCGACATCGCACCGCTGGACCGGCTGATCGCCGGCACCCTGTCCGGCGGCATCGACATGCTCGCGTTCACCAGCGCTCCCGCCGCGGCCGGACTGCTGGCCCGGGCCGAGGAGCTGGGCGTGCGCGAGGACCTGCTGGCCGCGATGCGCGGGCCGGTGCTGGCACTGTGCGTCGGGCCGGTGACCGCGGCCCCGCTGGAGGCACTCGAGGTACCCACGCTGCAGCCGCAACGTTCCCGGCTCGGCGCGATGGTGCGCACCCTGGAGTCGGCCGCGCCCTCGCGCGCCCGGCGGCTGCCGGTGGCCGCGCACGAGCTGGAGCTGCGCGGGCACGCGGTGCTCGTGGACGGCGTCCTGCGCCCGGTGCCGCCGACGCCGATGGCACTGCTGCGGGTGCTGGCCCGCCGGCCCGGACGGGTGGTTCCGCGCGCCGAGCTGCTCGCCGCGCAGCCCGGCGGGGCGGCCGACGAGCACGCCGTGGAGAACGCGATCGCCCGGTTGCGCCAGGCCCTCGGCGAGCCCGGGCTGGTGCAGACCGTGGTCCGGCGCGGCTACCGGCTCCCGCTCGAACCCGATACCGGGGCGGCGAGTGGTCCCGGCGGGTGCTGCACGACCGCGAGCTGGGACGACGAGGGGACGCGAGGGTGACCGCGAGCGCCCGGGAGTCGCCGCCTGCGCTCCTCCGGCAGGTACCGCTGCTGCTGGTCGCGCACGGCAGCCGCAACCCCGCCGCGGACGCGGTCGTGCGGGGGCTGGCCGCGGCCGCCGCCGTCTCCGGGCCCGGCCTGGACGTGCGGGTCTGCTACGTCGACGTCCGCGGCCCGACCGTGGGCGAGGCCGTCGCCGAGCTCGTCGCGCAGGGTCGTCCCGGCGCTGTCGTGGCACCGGCGTTCCTGGCCGCGGGCTATCACGTGCGGACGGACCTGCCCGAGCAGCTCCGGCGCGCGGGCGCGGACCCCGACCGCTTCCCGGTCACCCCGGCGCTAGGCCCGGATCGGGGTCTGGCCGTGGCGGCGTTCGACCGGCTCCGCGCGGCCGGGCACCGTCGCGGCGACGCCGTTGTGCTGGCCGCGGCCGGATCGTCGGACCCCGGCGCGGTGTCCCAGGTCCGCCGGGCGGCACGGATGCTCGGCACCGTGGTCGGCCGCAGGGTCCGGGTCGGCTTCGCCGCGACCGGGCATCCCGGGGTCGGCGCGCTGGTCGACGGGTTGCGCCGGTCGGGGGAGAGCCGGGTCGCGGTGGCGTCCTGGCTGCTCGCGCCGGGGGTGTTCCAGGAGCGGTTGCGCGCGTCCGGTGCGGACGTGGTGGCCGAACCGCTGGGCGTGCATCCGGACGTCGTCGGCGCGGTGCTGGACCGCTACCGGGCCGCGTCCTTCCCGCTCGAGCGCGCAGCCTGACCTCGCCGGAGTCCCCGGCCCCGGGAATCGCCGACCGACTGTCGGGGTTCCCCGCTACTGTCGGGAGTGGGGCGCCGCCGAGGGGGCGGTCGTGGGGAGGGGGACGATGAGTACGGGGACGATCAGCCGGGTCCGAATACAACCCGATGCGACGGTCCGCGTGACCGTCGATCCGTACACGAGTGTGCTGGCCATCGCGTGCGCCGCCGCCGCGGCACGGATCCGCGGGGGCCGCTCGATGGTCGGGGACCGGTGGTCCGGCGCGGAGCTGCACGCGATGTCCCGGCTGGTGGTGCCCGGGAGTTCCGTAGCGCCGGAGGCACTGACCCCGGCGCGGCCGGAACGCGACACCACGGTCGCCGCCGAGCTGGAACGCCTGCGGTCGATGTCGGCGGCCGACCTGCACGCGGACCTCGATCTGACCTACGCCGGCGACCCGCCGCCGCACTGGTCGGAGGTCGCCGGCGCGGCACGGCGGTGGCTATCCGACACGGCCGCGGCGCTGGAGTCGGCGTGGCGCCTCGTCGAGCCGGTCTGGCAGGCGCAGGACCGCGGCCGCGGCCGGGAGACCGAACGGGTCGGGACGGCGGCCGCCCGCGGAGCGCTGGACCTGGTGCTGGCCCAGGCGCACCCCCGCGGCCGGATCGTCGACGGGGTGCTGGAGTTCCCGGACCCGGAGGGAACCGACCTCGACGCGGACCGGCACACGGTGGTGCTCGCGCCGTTGCTGTCCGGTGTGGACGTCTCGATCAGCAACCTGGACCGGCCCGGCCTGGTGTGGCTCGGCTACCCCGCCCCGGTACCGCTCGGTGAGGACGAGGGCGGCCTGGCCGCGCTCCTGACACCAGTCCGGGCGACGCTGCTGCGCCTGCTCGGGGCGCCGTGGACGATGTCGCGGCTCGCCGCGGCCGTCGGGCTGGCGCCCGCCACGGCCACCCACCAGATCTCCGCGCTCGTCGCGGACGGTCTGGTCTCGCGGCGGCGCGAGGGCCGGCACACGGTGGTCGAGCGGACCGAACGCGGGGCCGGGCTGCTGGAGCTCTACCGGGTGTCCGACCTTCCCGTCCGTCCGCGCCCGTCCCCTCCGCGCCTGTCCCCGTCCCGACGGCTGACCGCGCCGCCGCCGGGTGCCCGGTCGGGAGCTCGGTCGGCCGCAGCGCCGGCGGAGCCGGTCCGGTCGCGATGACGGGCCTATGAGCGCCGCCCTCGAGCCGGTCGTGGTGCGGCTGCGGGCGGCCGGGTGCGTGTTCGCCGAGGACGAGGCCGCGCTGCTGATCGAGGCGGCTCGAGGTCCGTCCGAACTGGACGACCTCGTGGAGCGGCGGGTCGGGGGGCTGCCGCTCGAGCACCTCCTGGGCTGGGCGGAGTTCGGTGGGCTGCGGATCTCGGTGGCTCCCGGGGTGTTCGTGCCGCGACGGCGGACCGAGGCGTTGGTGAACGAGGCGG
>JAKDNL010000241.1 GCA_030451825.1 Pseudonocardia sp.
CGCGGCAACAGGTCGAACCCGAGCAGGCGGGTGATGCCGAACCCGATCTCGGACTGGCCGTGGGAATCGACGTAGTTGCCGGCCACGTCCATCGTGGTGCCGTGGCGGATCGCGCCTTCGACCATCGCCGCGACCTCCGATGCGGTGCAGGAGATCAGCTGCGAGTGGATCGCCATCGAGTCCCGCTCGACGTGCCAGTAGATCAGTACCCCGCGCCCGCCGTAGCGGGAGTGCCACTGGGTGAGGATGTTCTGATCGAATGCCGCGACGTGGGTGGAGTCGCTGGCCACCGCGGTCGATCCCGCGCCCCACACCGGCGTAGCGCGGACCGCGAACGTGGCGTTCGCGATCTGTACCCCGATCTGCCGGGCCGCCTCGGGGGTGAGGTAGCGGCGCCGGACGTAGCGCAGCTCCTCCTCGGTGTGGGTGTGCACGCCGGCGGCGACCGCGCGCAGCCCGGTGTTAGTGCCGTAGCCGTAGATGGCCAGCACCAGCCGCTCGGCCAGCACGTCGGCGCTCAGCGCGCTGCGCCCGGCCAGCGTGGTGACCTCGCGCAGGCACCCGGTGCGCAGCACCGCCTCCTTGAGCATGTCCACCAGCGGCACCGCGCCCCACCGGCGCAACACCTCGGCCTTGAGCCGGCGCAACCCTGTCGGCTCTGCAACGGCGTCGAGCGGGGACAACTTGATCGCCCCCGCCGCCCGCTCGGTGATCTGCACCCACCCCAGCCCGGGCAGCGCGGCGTCCAGAGCGTCGAGCTCGGCGCGCATCTGGCCGCGGACCTCATCGACGAAGGCGCCCGGATCCAACGGTTTCCGCAGCTCACGGTAGTGCTCTATCCGGTGGTGGGCGAAGTCGGCGGGCAGATCCTGATCCGGATCACGCCACCGGTCTGCGCCCGCCACCCAGATCTCCTTGCACCGAAGCCGCTCGCGCAACGCCTGAAACGTCGCCACCTCGTAGGTCATCCGCACCACCCGGTCCCGGCCGCGGGTGTCAGCCCGGCCCACCAGCGGCGCCCAGTCCCCGCCCAGGCCGGGATGGGCCGGCACATCCTCACCGACGGGGTAGTAGGACAGGTTGCCCGCCGTGGCGTAGCGGCGGATCAGCCCGAGCGCGTCGATCACCGGACGGTGCGCGGTGTTGCCCGAGCGGAACTCCAGCACCTCCAGCAGCCGGATCAGCCCGCGGCGGTAGTGGTTGGTGTAGGAGGCGCGCAGCGTCGTCTTCACCGTCCGCTGATACACCGGGCCCTTCGTCTTGTACTCGTGCACCAACTCCCGCAACGTCTGCTCGCCCCCGGCCACCGCCGGGAACACCACCTCCCGCACCGTGTCATCCGGCGCACCCAACGCGGCGTCCGCGATCGCGAACAGGATGTTCTCCTTCCCCGTCACCCGCCGGAACGCGTTGATCAAGTCCTGGGTGACCCGGCGCTCCGCGCGGGCGTTGATGCGGTGCACCGTCGCGATCAACAGATCTACCAGCGTGTCGGTGATCTCCCGCTCCCGCGCGTGCAGCAGGGCGGCAAGCAGACACAGCGTTTTGGCCGGGTTCGGATGCGCCCGCAGATGCGACGGGGACTCCACCGCGGCCTGACCCCGCCACCGGGTGATCACCTTCGGGGCGACATCGCCGAACAACCCCGTCGGCAGCGCAACCGCGCGGACCGCGAGCAGCTTGTCGATCTCGGTGAGCATGCTCTCCAAGCTCACGTTCCCCGGATCGGCCTTGATCAACGCCAGCAACGACAGCTCACCCGCCTCGCCGACGTCGGGATCGGTGCTCACGTCGGTGGTCGTGTCGGCGATCAGCGCCCTGACCCGAGCGGCGACATCATCGGGGAACCGGCCTGCGACCCGGGTGAACAGAGCTTCCTCGGCGCGGTGCAGTGCCGAGGCGACCATCCGGTCACACCGGCCCCGCGCTGGCGGCTCGATCCGCTCCGACCGGCACCGCTCCAGCAGCACCTCACGGACCGTCTCCGGGCGGCGCTCGGACTCCGCGACCTGCGCGACCAGCCAGTCGGTCAACTTCTCCGCGTCCGCGACCCCGCACTCCCGGAACCCCAACACCTGCCGGATCTCCGCACGGTGGGCTTTGATCTGGCGTCCCGACCAGTCATAGAAGCCCAGGTCAGCTGCCGGGACACCGACCTGGCGGGCGACGAACTCGACCGCCTCATCTGCCACCGCGCTACGCCCGGACGGGAACCTGCCCGCACGTGTGAAGTACTTCAGCAACACCGCGAAGCCCAACCGTGTCGCCCCCGACTTGTTGCGCAGCAACGCCACCTCGTCCGGCAGCAGCGTGAAGTGCTCCACGAGCTCGTCGAGCTCAAGCTGACCGCCCATACGCACACTCCGGTGCCGGCAACCCGATCCAGGGACGCGGACGCTACTGCTTGATCAACCAGGTCCTACATCGCCCCTGGTGACACGCTCCTTAGCGGCACCCCAAGCAGCCCGACAACGCGGTCAAGGGCATCGGGCTGTGAGCCTGCGTGACGCTTGACGATACGACCCCCGCCGTGGGCGGTCACAGACACCGTGTGTAACACCTCGCGATCGGGTAACGATGGTCGGTCGTCCGCTCCGACCACCCCTCTGGGAGCAGCCCGCATGTTCGTGCACGGCCAGCGTCAAGATGCCCGCCGCGGGCCAGAACACGGTGACGATCGGCAGACAGGTACCGGCGAGGTCCTGGTCCGCCCCAACTTCCTCCTGGTCACAGGCCTGTTCCTGGTGATCGCCGCCCTCGCGGCCGTATGGCTCGCGACCGACAGCACCAACGCCTGGACGATCTACGGGGCCGCGGTGGGCTTGCTGCTCGCGGCCAAGCTGGCGTTGTCTCTCGCCCCGCCTCGCCGCTGGCATGCCGCCCACCCCGAAACCGGGGTCTGCGTCGTCGTCCCGATGTTCAACGAGGACCCCGCTACGCTCAGTGAATGCCTGGCGTCGATCGCACGCCAGACCCACGTGCCGCATCACGTCCGGATCATCGACGACGGCTCGACCGGCCCCCAGGCTGCTGAGGCCCACCAGGTCGCCCGCGAATGGGCGCGACGCAGGCACGCCCGGCTCTCCGTGCAGGTGATCCACCAGCCCAACGCGGGGAAGCGTGAGGCGATGGCTGTGGCGTTCCGCGAGTTGGCCGACCATGTGGACGTGTTCCTGTGCGTCGACTCCGACACCGTGCTCGAGTCCGACGCCATCCGCCGCGGCCTGGCGCCGTTCACTGATCCCACCGTGGCCGCCGCCACCGGCACCGTCGTCGCCCTCAACCACGCCGCCGGCCTGCTCCCCCGCCTGCTGGACCTGAGGTACGTGAACGCGTTCCTGTACGAGCGGGCCGCCTACTCGCGTCTCGGATCGGTGCTGTGCGTGTGCGGGTCGCTCGCGTTCTGGCGGGCAGACATCGTGCGCGCCCACCTCGACGACTTCCTCGGCCAGACGTTCCTCGGACAGCCGGCGACCTACGGCGACGACCGGCACCTGACGAACCTGTCGCTGCTGCACGGCAAGGTCGTGCTCGTGCGCGACTCGGTGGCGAGCACCGCGGTTCCCGAGCGCGGTAGCCACCTGGTGCGCCAGCAGATCCGGTGGGGCCGTTCCTTCTTCCGCGAGAGCCTGTGGTCGCTGCGGAACCTGTCGCCCCGCCGCCCCGCGTGGTGGCTCGCGGTGGTCGAGTCGGTGTCGTGGGCCGGGTTCACCATCGGGCTGGTGGCGGCGACGCTGGTGCTGCCGCTGATCACCGGTGACACGCACGTTCTCGACTACCTGGTGTGGGTGACGCTGGCCGGGTACGCGCGCTCGGTGCACGTGTTCTCGGTGCAACGGCCTGGGTATCCGTGGTGGCAGCAGGCGGGTGTTTTCGCGCTGGCCCCCCTGTACGGGATGATCCACATGCTGGTGTTGCTGCCGCTGCGGGTGTGGTCACTGCTCACCCTGCGGGACAACGGGTGGGGCACCCGCGCGGGTGGTGTCGAGGTCGCGATGCAGGCACCTCAGCCTGAGGTTTCGGTCCCCACAGTGGCGATCCCCGCGGTGCGCATCCCGCAGCCGCGGCGCGCGTCCCCGGGACCGGCGCCCAGGGCGTACGGGCGGCACGCGCTGGTCGAGGACCCCACTCTCAGGCTTCCGCGGGTGCTCGTCTCGAACTGACCCCCTCGCTCGACTGAACGGCCTACCCGCACCCGCGGGTGGGCCGTTCCTCGTAGCACGCCCGGATCGCGACCGGGTCCGCGTCTGGCGGCGCGGGGACGGCCGCCGGACGCGGGGCGGAGGAGGCCATGACGTGACGATAGCCGGGCGCCGAGTTCCCGGGGCGGTGTCGGTGGGTGGCCGTACCATTCGTCGCAGGTCTGGCGAACGGACCGCCGGAGGTGATGGCCGTGTACGGAGACACCCACGTCGAGCCCGCGCTGCTGTTCGACCCCGGCCGCGGCGCCGCACCGCCCGCCGACGCGCTCGACCTGTACTTCCACGCCCCGCTGAGCCTGTCGCTGATCGGCGACGCGTTCGCCTTCAACGACATGAACCGCGAGCTCGACCAGCTGCTCGACCTCTACGCCAGCCTGGCCCGCGAGGTCGTCACCCTCGTGCAGCGCCAGGGCGGCTACGTGAGTGTCGGGCACCGCAACCGCTCCGACCCCGCCCGCCTGGAGATCACCGGTATGGCGCACAACGCCGTCCCCGGCGAGCCGACCATGCGGCTGCACCTGCACATCTACGTCGGCCGCACCGCGACCGCCGTCAACACGGGCGAGCGCCACCCGGTGGTTCGCGATCGAATCGCGCGCGCCGCTGACCGCGCCTGGCGGGACTACCTCGGCTGGCTGGAGGACGAGACGGCCCGGACACTCGGGTTCGTGTGGGCGCCCCTCTCGGGCCACACCTCCGGCGACCAGGAGGTCGTGGAGCCGCCGATGGCCGAGCACATCGCTGGCCACGAGTTCGGGGTCTGCCCCGGCGACTTCGGGCCGCGCGAGCAGGTCATGGCCGACGCCCAGTGGCGCGCTGGCGTCGAGAAGCAGGCCCGGTTCCTCGCCGCAGAACGCGCGCGCCGCACCGGGTGACCAACGGTTGACGCGTACGTGCGTCAGCCCGACCCGAGCCTCTTTGCCCGCCAGACGCCCGGACCCGCGTCAGTAGTCGATGGTGAGCTCGTCGTCGACGCCCTCGTCCACGTCCCGCTCGGGGACGGTGTGCCCCGACCCGGCCGCGCGGTCGTGCTCGGCCGAGCGGACCAGCTGGGCCTGCCGCTCGGCCTCCTCCTGCTGCTGGTTGTGTTCGGCCTGCGGCGGTGCGGTCGCGGGACCGGCGGCGGCGCCGCGAGCTGCCTCGACCGCTTCGCGGGCGGTGCGCAGCTGCTCGGCGGCCTCGGCCTGCGCGCGGGCCTCAGCCAGAGTGAGCCGGGCGCGTCCCTCCGCCGACTCGTCGGCCGCCACGGGATCGGCGGGACGCAGCGGTTCTGCGCTGACCTGGTCGGTGACGCTCGGCTCGATGTCGAGCAGCGTCAACTGCTCCACCTCGGCCATGACGGCCTCGGGCTCGTCGACGCGTTCCTGCATCGCCGCGGTGTGCGTCTGCTCCTCCAGATCAACGTCATCCAACTCGATGTCGGCCACCGGCTCCGGTGCGGCATCGACCTCGGCGTCGACGGACGGCTCGACCCCCTGCTCGGGGGCCGCGTCGCCAGCCGGGTCACCCCCGATGTCGCGCCCGACGTCGACGTGTTCGGTGGCGAACAGCGGCAGCTGCTCGGCTGGGGCGAGTTCGCGCTGTGGGGCCAGGCCGCGGCGGGCGAGTTCGTCGCGGGCGAGTTCGTCGGTCGTGTGGGCTTCCTCGGTGGCTCCGTACCAACCGCCGCGGGCGTGGTGGATCTCCTCCAGCTGTCGAGCTCGTTCCGTGTTGAGCTGCGCGAGCCGGTCGCTGCGCTCCAGCTGCGCAGCGGTCGGCTCCCGGTCGGCGTCGTCGGGCTCCAGGGTGGCCAGCTTCGCCTCGGCCAGCGCCGCGTCCTCGCTGTACTGCCGCGCCAGTTCGTAGGCGGTGCGCATCTCGCCGGCGACGTACTCCGGCGCCCATGCCTGCTCGCGGGTCCAGCGGTCCCGGGCCGCGTAGAGGTCCAGGTCGGGCAGGGTGCGGTAGTCGACCGCTCCCGGGTCGGTGTTCTGCCCGAGCGCGGCGGCGGCCTGGGTCCACATCTGCCGGTGGAACTCCTGCTCGCGGCTCGGCGCGGCCCCGATCGACGTCGCGTCCGGGTCGATGCCGCGCAGCTCCCGGTAGGCGGCCACGGCGCCGGCGTTGCGCGCCCACTCCGCTCGGGCCTCGGCGATCTGGTCGACCGCCCCGACCGGGACCGGAACCCCGTTCTCGACTGCGCGGGTCAGCTCGTCGTAGTTCGGGACCGGGCCCAGCTGCTGCACCGCCCATTCGGGTGGGTCGGCCAGCGCGGTCTGGCCCAGCTCGTGCTGGCGGTCCTGGGCGAGCACGGCGAGTTCGTGGGAGAACTGGCCGACCGGCCCGTCGGTGGGCGGGGCCAGCGCGGTCCAGTCCCCGACACCGACGTGCTGCTCGGGGCCGCGGTCAGCGGCCAGGATCCGCACCCGGTAGCGCAGCACGTCGCTGACCTGCTCGGCGTCGGCCAGCGGCCGACCATCGACCGCACTGGTCAGCAGCGCGTCGCTGTTGTGGCCGGCCAGCTCGGCCTCGCGCACCGCGCGGACCAGCCGCGGCCAGCCCGGCTCCGCAGCCAGTGACTCGACCGCTTCCGCCGGAAGCACCTGCTCGAGCTGCTCGGTGTAGCGGATCCGGGCAGAGTCCTTGGAGACCTCGTCCCACTGGATGCCGATCCAGGCCAGTGACGCCCCGTCGCGTTCCCCGATCCGGCGCTCGATCTCCGCGGCGTTGCGGGCCTCGACGTTGCTCAGCACCCCGGCCAGCCGACCCGCGGCGCTGTCATCGAGCCGCTCGGCGTTGTGGGCGTCGGGGGCGCGCTGCGCTACCAGGTAGGCGAAGTTCCCCTCCCGCCCGCGCGACAGCGCGACGTAGGCGGCTTCGCGGGCGGTGGCCTCGTCGAGCAGGGCGTGGCTGGTGTCCACGGTGCGACCCTGCGCGGCGTGCACGGTGGAGGCGTACGCCAGGGTGAGGTGCTCCTCGACGTAGCTGGGCGGCAGGTGCGCGACCTCGCCGCGCGCGCCGCGCACCTGCAGCGCCCCGTCCTCGTCGACGCCGAGCACGGTGTAGACCGCGCGGTTGGCCACGATCCCGCCGCCGTCGACCCGGATGGTGCGGTCCACCATCCGCGCCTGCACACGATCCCCGATACCGACGTCGACGCGGCCGGTGCGGAGCCCAAGCTGCATGAGCGGGTCCGCACTGACCTTGCCGAACTCGATGAGCTGATCGCGGATGTTGGCCGAGAGGGTGGCGGCGTCGGCGTTGCTGCCGACGATCAGCAGCGACTTCTTGCCGGTGAGGGTGTCGGCCAGGTAGGCGCGCATCGCTGCGGCCTGCATCTGCTCCCCGGTCCCGTCCTGCAGCCGGCCCCGGTCCTCGTACTCCGGGATCACACTGGTGTCACCGGCGCGCAGCCGCAGCGACGCCTCGCGCTCCCACGCGTTGTCGAACCGGTGCACTTGCTCCAGCTCGTAGGCGCCGTTGTCGGCGGTCAGCAGCGCGAGCATCCCGCCGGCCCCGATCGAGGTGAGCTGCCCGTGATCGCCGGTGTAGACGATCTTCCCACCGCCGGCGGTGACGATGTCGTGGATCCGGGCGAGTTCCGGGGTACCCGACATACCGGCCTCGTCGATGACGAACAGGTCGCCGCGCCCGACCCGCGCCCGCGGCGGCTGCCCGTCCGGGCCGGGGGTGAACGCGGCGAGGAACCGGGCGGTGTTTAACGCCGGCACCCCGTCCTCGGCCAGGTTCCGCGTCGCGATCTCGGTGGTGGCCAGGCCCAGCACCCGGCCGCCGACTCGCTCGCTCCACACCCCGGCCAACGCCGCCACGGTGTAGGACTTCCCGGTCCCGGCCGGCCCGATCAACACGTCCCCGGCCCGCCCGGACGACACGATCCCGGCCACCGCCGCGACCTGGTCCGGGCCCAACCCGGCGGCCGCGAGCTCCACCCGCAGCATCTCCAACTCCGGACCACCGATCACCGGCGCAGTCAGCTGCCGCGCCCCCACCACCACCCGCTCCTCGGTCGCCAACTGCGCGAGGGTGGCATAGCGCTCGTCGATGTGCGGCCGGAAGATGCTCCGCCCGTCCTCGCTGCGGCGCAGCTGCGCCGGGACGGTCACCGGGTCCGGCGCGGTCAACAGCGCGACCCCGTGCCCGTTGCCCGGCTCGACCGCCTCGCGGGCCAGCGCCTCCATGTACACCGGCCTCGCTTGCCCGGCCGCGTCCGCCGGCAGCGCCCCGACCCGGCGGTCGATCGCCGCGACCAGGTTCCCGACCGTCCACGTCGCGTACTCGTGCTGCACGTCCGAGATCGCCGCGGCCAACAACGCGGCCCGCTGCTCGGGCACCGCCGGGTCCAGCCGCAGTCCGGCCACCACGTCCGGATGACCGGCCACCGTGGCCGCCTCGGCCGCGTCGGCCACCGCCTCCACGCAGGCCACCAACCGAGCCGACCGGTCGGCGTCCAGCTGACCCCATGCGGCCACTGCGGCTGGCCCCGCCGCGGCGTTGTCCTTGGGCTTGCGCGTCGCCAATGACGCGTCGGTCATGATCGCCTTCATCGCGGCCGCGTCGGGCTCACGGCCGTTACGTGCGATGTAGGTCGCGGTCAGCTCCTCGGCCTTGTCCAGGGTCTGGGCACGCCGAGTGGAGGCGTCCGCGCACAGCTCCGGGTCGACGCCGACGATCTCGCGGGCCTTCCCGTCGCCGCGGTCGGCGAAGACCACCCCCCGAGCGGCCACGACCTCCTCCTCCAGGGCGCGCTCGTAGGCGGTGGCGATCGCCTCCTTCACCGGGCGGATACCCCGCCCATCCAGCGCCCGGATCAGCCCGTCCGACAGCGTGCGGAGCCGGTTGAGGACCGCGACGTGGGTGTGCAGCTGGGGTTCCTTCTCCCGGTTCGTCGAGTGCTTCCACCCCGTCCAGATCAACCCTGCCCCGGCCTCATACCGGCCCACCGAGCGGCCGTCGGTGGTGCGGCCGTGGTAGCCGGTGCGGGTGTACCCGATGTGCTCCTCGGCATAGGCCATCGCGACCTCGACCGCCCGGTCATGCGCCGCCGCCACCTGCGCGGCGCCCTCGACATCACCCGCGGCCAACAGCGCCGCGTAGTAGACCGACACCGACTTGGGTGGGGAGAAGGTGAAGTCGTAGTAGGCCACCGCGCGCCGGCCGTCGGTGGCCGCGGCCAACTCGATCTCCCGCCGGCGCTCCGGGGTGGCGTCCGGTTCCGCGGCCAGCCCGGCCTCGATCCGGGCCGCGGTGTCCTTGAACTTGCGCGGCGCCCGCCCCAGCGACTCGCCGGTGCGCGGGTCTTCGAGCTTGCCGAACACCGACCGGACGAACCCCTCCGAGGCCTGCGCGCCCTCCTCGATGCCGAACAGCCCCAGCCCGCGGCCGCCCCAGCGGCCCGCCAGCTCGCCGTGCTCCCCCGCGCTGCCGCAGTACCGGGCC
>JAKDNL010000242.1 GCA_030451825.1 Pseudonocardia sp.
CCGGACGTTAGCCGCCTCGGGGGGGTATATCGTCCCGCGGGCCGCTTTATCCGCGCACAGGGGGTCAACCTGCGGCCGCGCACTCCCGCGCCGCCTCGACGAAGTGCCCGACCGCGGGCGAGGTGTCCCGGCGCCGCCACGCGACCTGCAGGGCGACGGTCGGCACGTCCCCGGACAAGGGTCGGAACTCGACGCCCGGCGGGCGCAGGTTCGCGTAGTACGACGGCTGCAGCGACACCCCCAGCCCGGCCGCGACGAGGCTGAGCTGGGTCTCGATGTCGGCGCCCTCGGCGACGATGGCGGGTGAGAACCCGTGCTCGCGGCAGTAGCCGGTAAGGATGTCGAAGAACGCGGACCCCAGCGGGCGCGGCCAGAGCACGAACGGCTCGCCGGCCAGATCGGCGGCGTCCACGGTGTCGTGCGCGGCCAGCGGGTGGTCGCCGGGCAGCACGGCCAGCAGCGGCTCGGAGACGAGCTCCTCGACGGTCACCGCCGAGGTCGGCGCGGCCGCGCGGACCAGTCCGACGTCCAGGCGTTCCTCGGCCAGCGCCACCATCTGGGCGCCCGTGTCGTGCTGCGACACGTCGAGCTGCAGGTCGGGGAACCGGGCGCGGACGGTGCGCAGGATCCGCGGCGCGATCGAGGCCAGGGCCGTCCCGACCGAACCGACCACCAGCAACCCGCTCGCCCCCTCGGCCGCCTGGGAGACCCGCGCCCGGGCCCGCTCGGCCTCGAACAGCACCCGCGGCGCGGCGTCGAGCAGCACCCGTCCGGCCGGGGTCAGCTCGGTCGCGCGGCTGGTGCGGTCGAACAACGGCGTGCCGAGCGCCTTCTCCAGGGTGCGGATCTGCTGGCTCAGGGCGGGCTGGCTGATGTGCAGGACCGCGGCCGCCCGGCTGAAGTGCAGCTCCGAGGCCACGGTCAGGAACACCCGCAGCTGGCGCAGCTCGACATCCATGCGCCGATCATAAGGATCGACTTATCACAGCATCGTCCACGTCGATCACGGATCCGCCCCACGGCACCGGGTGGCCGTCCAGGCTGGGGAGACGTCACCGCCGTCCACCCGGGAGCGAACATCTCGTGACTTCCGCCCCGACCGACCCGAGATTCCCGAGGTCGTTCCATGTCTGACGCAGGTCTCCTGGCTCGCCGGCCCGGCCGGTCCCTGCCCCAGGCCGCCTACACCGACCCGCAGGTGTTCGCCGCCGACCTGGAGCACGTCTGGGCGGCCGGGTGGTTGTTCGCCGGCCACAGCTGCGAGCTGGCCGGGACCGGCGACTACCTCGCCCTCGACGTCGGTCGGGACCGGGTGCTCGTCGTGCGCGGCGACGACGGCGCGCTGCACGCCCACCACGACGTCTGCGCCCACCGCGGGTCCCGGCTCACCACCGCCGACCACGGGCACGTCCGGGCGTTCGTCTGCCCGTACCACCAGTGGGTCTACCGCCTCGACGGCCGGTTGCGCTCGGCCCGGCTGATGGGCGAGGACTTCCCCGTGTCGTCCTACCGCCTGGCTCCGGTCGCGGTGCGCGAGATCGAGGGCCTGGTGTTCGTGTGCCTGGCGCAGGACCCGCCCGACGTCGACGCGTTCGCCGCGGCGCTGACCCCGCAGCTCGCACCGCACCGGCTCGCCGACACCCGGATCGCGGCGCGCCTGGACTACCGCGTCGCCGCCAACTGGAAGACGCTCGTGGAGAACAACCGCGAGTGCTACCACTGCCGCGGCAGCCATCCGGAGTTCACGCTGTCCAACTTCGACCTCGGGGTGAACGGCGACGTGCGCTCCGACCCGCGCTACGAGGCCGCCCTGTCGCGGGCGCGGGCCCGGTGGGAGCGGCGCGGCCTGCCGAGCGAGGAGGTCAGCTTCCCGGGCAGGTCCTGGTACCGGATACAGCGGCTGCCGCTGCGCGACGGGTTCGTCACCGAGTCCCTCGACGGACGACCGGTGGCCCCGCTCCTGGGCGAGCTGACCGATGCCGACGCGGGCAGCCTGCGGGTGGTCGGGCTGCCGAACCTGTGGGCGCACGCCAACTGCGACTACGCGGTGACGACCCGGCTCTCGCCGGTCGAGGCCGGAGTCACCGACGTCGAGGTGTGCTTCCTGGTCCGCGCCGACGCGCACGACGACGACATCGACATCGACGCGCTCACCGCGGTCTGGCGGTCGACGTCGGAGCAGGACTGGGAGCTGTGCGAGAACAACTATGCCGGGATCGCCTCCCGCGGGTACCGGCCGGGGCCGCTCTCACCGGTGGTCGAGGCGTCGGTGGAGGCGTTCCTGAGCTGGTACGTCACGACGATCGAGCGCGGGCGTACCGCGTTATGATGCGGTGACCCCACGCCTCGCAACGCCACCCTGCCGCCTCGCTGAGCGATGTTCAACGCGATCGTGCGATAGGGTTGATCCTCGTTCAACCGACGGGGGACGACGTGTCGCAGCGTGCGGGCATGAGCGTCGGTCGGATCGTCGCCGCGGCACTCGACGAGCTCGACGAGGCCGGTCTGGACGCCCTGACCATGCGACGGGTCGCAACCCGGCTCGGTGTGCAGCTCAACACCGTCTACTTCCACGTCACCGGCAAACCCGCGCTGCTCGCCATGATGGCCGACGCCCTGCTCGCCGGCTGCGACCGGGCTCCGCTGCCCCTCGCGTGGCCGGACCGCCTGCGGGTGCTCGCCACGCGGCTACACGACGCGCTGCTGTCCCGGCGCGACGGCGCCCGCCTGCTCGACCTCGCTCACCCGGACGGCCCCCGCGGCCGATCCCTCGGCGATGCCCTGGCCGGCACGGCGACCGCGGCCGGACTCGACCAACCCGGCGCGGCCGCGGCGGCGCGCCTCGTCGTGTACGCGATCACCGGGGTGTCCCGCGACCACGGCCCCGGCCGCACGACCGGCGACGACGCCCGGCTCACGTTCACCCTGGACGTCCTGGTGGACGGCATCGCCGCACGGGTACCGGCCACCGCGGCCCGGCGTGCCGAGGACGACCTCGCCCGCCGGCTGCGCCCTCCCCCGCCCGCGACCCGGCGTCCGCGCGGCTCGTAGCCGAGGCGGCCGGCCGCCTCGGCGCGGGTCGGCGCGGGTCGGCGCGGCGGGCTCAGCGGGTGTCGAGCACCAGGTAGCCCTCGGCGAGTCGGCCGCTGTCGAACCCGGCCGCCTTGGCCTGCGCGCCGGACCAGCTGCCGAGCATGTCAGCGAGACCGGTCATGTGCTCGGTCTGGCTCGCGTGCTCACGCAGCGCGGCGACCTTGCGGTCGAACGTGTCGGTGATGTCCACGTAGTGATCCGCCCGGTCGTTCGCGCTGGTCACCCACGTCTGCGGCACGGTGTGCGCGTCGAACCCGGCCGCGGCCAGCTCCGGGTGCGCGTACGGGTTGCGCGCGTCCGGGTAGATCGCGCACATCGCGGCCTCGCCGGTGGCGGTGTGGTCGGGGTGGCTGCCGTAGAGGCTGTTCAGGTCCCGGAGCGGCGAGGGCACCACGATCCGGTCCGGGCGTACCCGCCGGATCACCCGGGAGATGTCGCGGCGCAGTTCGAGCGTCACGGTGAGCCGGCCGTCCGGGTAGCCGAGGAAGTCGATGTCGGTCACGCCGAGCACGGCGCCGGCCTTGCGCTGCTCGGACTGCCGGATCTCGGGGATCTCCGAGCGTGGGACGCTCTCGTCGAAGCCGCCGGCGTCGCCGTCGGTCACGATGCAGTAGGAGACGGCCACGCCGGCGTCGGTCCAGGTCGCGATCGTTCCGGCGGAGGAGAAGTCGATGTCGTCCGGGTGCGCGGCGACGATCAGTGCGCGCTCGATGTCGGTCACTCCCCCATCTCAGCACCACGGAGTCCTCGTCGCACACACCGTGCCGCGATGCGGGTCACAGGCAGGGCCTCGGCACGGACCCTGGCGGAGTCGCCCGCCACACCGGGCGGAACCGGCGGCCGGACCGCGGGTAACGTCGGGTACTTGCGCCCGGCGAAGTGCGGAAGTCCCACGATCGCGGAGGTGTCGCATGGCAGGCCACCCGCCTGCGGAGCAGGCAATCACGTTGCACGGCCACCGGGTGAGCTATCGGGAGGTGGGCCGCGGGCAGCGGCGCGCCGTCCTGCTGGTCCATGGACTGGCCGCAAGCTCCTCCACCTGGGCCCCGGTGCTCGAGCCGCTCGGCCGGCACGCACACGTGCTGGCGCCCGACCTGCTGGGGCACGGGAACAGTGACGCCCCGCACAGTGGCGACTACTCGCTGGGCGGGTTCGCGACCGGGCTGCGGGACCTGCTCGTCGCCCTGGACGTGGACCGGGTCACCGTCGTCGGCCACTCGTTCGGCGGTGGCGTCGCCATGCAGTTCGCCCACCAGTTCCCCGAGTTGACCGAGCGACTGGTGCTGGTCTCCAGCGGTGGCCTCGGTCACGACCTCACCCTGGCCCTGCGCGCGGCGAGCCTGCCCGGTACCGAGATGGTGCTGCGGTCGGCGGCGTCGCTGACCCCGCGCTGGATGCGCCGCACCGTGCACCGTGTCGCACACGCCGTCGGCAGCGCCCCGAGATCCGACCTGGACGGCGTCTACACCGCGTGGGAGTCCTTCACCGACCGCGGCACCCGCAGCGCGTTCGTGCAGACCGTCCGGGGCGCGCTGGAACCGTCCGGCCAGCGCCTCGACGGT
This sequence comes from Pseudonocardia sp., assembly GCA_030451825.1. Taxonomy (GTDB): domain Bacteria; phylum Actinomycetota; class Actinomycetes; order Mycobacteriales; family Pseudonocardiaceae; genus Pseudonocardia. Next base: position 4,656 of record JAKDNL010000242.1, read on the forward strand.
GCGGCGCGGCTGCACCTGCTGACCGAGGTGCCGGTCCTGCTCGTCGGCGGGGGCCGGGACCGGGTGATCCCGCTCGAGCACACCCGGGCCGCGCACGAGCGCCTGCCCGGAAGCCGGCTGGAGATCTTCGACCAGGCGGGGCACTTCCCGCACGCCGAGCAGCCGCAGCGCTTCGCCGCCCTGCTGCGTGACTTCGTCGACACCACGATGCCGGCCGCGGGTGACCGTCAGGCCCTGCGCCGCCGGATCCTCGGCCGGCCCCTCGAACGACCGGCCGCCGAGGAGATCGCGCTCTGAGGGTCGGCCGCTGCTGTTACGACCGTCAGCTCTCCGGCGTGCCCTCCACCCGCAGGTCCAGCTCGTCACCGGCCACCGCGACCCGGACCCGCTGACCGGGCCGCAGATCCCCGGAGAGCAACAGCCGGGAGAGCTTTCGCTCGACCTCACGCCCGATCGTGCGGCGCAGGGGCCGTGCACCGTGCTCGGGGCGGTGTCCGCGCCGGGCGAGCAGGTCGATCGCGTCCTCGTCGGCGGCGAGCGTGACGCCCTGGGCGCGCAGCCGGTCCGCGGTCTCGTCGACGAGCATCGCGGTGATCCGGCGCAGCTGGGCCGCCGACAGCGGTGCGAACAGCGCGACCTCGTCGATCCGGTTCAGGAACTCGGGTCGGAACCGGCTGCGCGCCAGCCCCATCAGCGGCTCCCGCAGGCTCTCGAGCGCGATGCCGGACGCCGCCGCGGCGAGCAGCTGCTCGGAACCGAGGTTGCTGGTCATGATCACGATGGTGTGCCGGAAGTCGACGACGCGCCCGCGCGCGTCGGTGAGCCGCCCGGCGTCGAGCACCTGCAGCAAGGTCGAGATGACCTCGGAGTGCGCCTTCTCGACCTCGTCGAGCAGCAGCACGCAGTACGGGGTGCGGCGGACGGCCTCGGTGAGCTGGCCGGCGTCGTCGTGACCGATGTAGCCGGGCGGCGCACCGATCAGGCGGGTCACCGACGAACTGTCGGTGTACTCGCTCATGTCCAGGCGGACCAGGCGGTCCGGGGAGTCGAACAGGGCCTCGGCCAGCGCGCGGGCCAGCTCGGTCTTGCCGACCCCGCTGGGACCCAGGAACAGGAACGACCCGACCGGACGGCCCGGGTGTCCGAGCCCGGCGCGTCCGGCGCGGACGGCGTCGGCGACGGCCTCGACCGCGTCGTCCTGCCCGACGACGCGGCGGTGCAGGTGCTCCTCCAGCGCCAGGAGCCGGTCCCGCTCGTCGGTGCCCAGGGTTGCGACCGGGATGCCGGTGCGACGGGACACGACCTCGGCGACGTCGTCGGCGGTGATCTCGGGGCGGCCGTCGCGCGTCCCGCCGGTGGCCCGCAGCCGGTCCAGCTCGCGGGTGAGCATCGAGGCGCGCTCGAAGTCCTCGGAGTCGACCGCGACCTCGCGGGCCCGTCGCAGCTCCTCGACCTGCCGCGTGGTCGCACCGGCCGCCGCGTCGCCGGAGGCCGTGCGCATGCCGGCGCGGGCCGCGGCCCGGTCGACCAGGTCGATCGCCTTGTCCGGCAGGAACCGGTCAGGCACGTAGCGCGCGGACAGCGCGACGGCCGCGTCCAGCGCGCCGTCGGTCAGCGTGACGCCGTGGTAGCTCTCGTACCGGCTCCGCAGCCCGCGCAGGATCGCCAGGGTCTGCGGCTCGGTCGGCTCCGGCACGACCACCGGCTCGAACCGCCGCTCCAGCGCCGGGTCCTTCTCGATGTAGCGGCGATAGTCCCCGGTCGTGGTCGCCCCGACCAGGCGCAGCGCGCCGCGGGCCAGCGCCGGCTTCAGGATCGAGCCGGCGTCCATCGCGCCGCCGTCGGCCCCGCCGCCGGCGCCCACGACCAGGTGCAGCTCGTCGACGAACACCACGATCCGGCCCTCGGCGGCCACCACCTCGTCGATGACGGCGGTGAGCCGCTCCTCGAACTCGCCGCGGTACTTCGTGCCGGCCACCATCCCGGCCAGGTCCAGCGCGACCACCCGCACCCCGCGCAGCACCGCGGGGACCTCGCCGCGCGCCACCCGCGCCGCGATGCCCTCGGCGATCGCGGTCTTGCCGACGCCCGGGTCCCCGATCAGCACCGGGTTGTTCTTGGCCCGACGGCCCAGCACCTCGCACGCCGCGTCGATCTCGTCGTCGCGGCCGATCACCGGGTCCAGGCGCCCGGCCGCGGCGTCCGCGGTGAGGTCCCGGCCGAACCGGTCCAGCCCGCGCGTCCCCCGGCTGCCCGGACGGCGGCCGGTGTCGGGCCGGTCGGTGTCGGGCCCGTCGCCGAACGACCCGTCCAGGTCCCCCAGACTCTCGAACAGCCGACCGAGCAGCGGTTCCAGAGGGCCGAACGCGTCACGGAACGGGTCCTGCGGCATGGGTGGTTCCTCCTTCGCCCCCAGGATGCCCGCCGCCGGACGATCGCGCCGGGGCCGCCCGCCATTCACGTCGAGCCGGGTTCCTACCCGATGGGATGCTCGCGCAGCCAGGTCTCCCGGCGGCGCGGCGACGCCCGGGCGAGCCAGGCGTCCTGCACGACCTCGGCCAGCTCCTCGCGGTCGATCTCCCCGAGACGGCTCGCACGCAGCAGGACCGACGGATGACCGTCGAAGTGCGATGTGGTGAAGAACGGGGTGCTCGGGTCCTCGACCAGGGCCAGCTTGTCGGCGTCGGACTCCACCCAGAAGACGATCACGTCCCGGTAGCGCTCGCCGGTCGCCGGATCGGCCGCGTCCGGACGGGGTGTCCGGAAGAAGACGAACGACTTCCGCCCGACCTGGTAGACGGCGTTGCCCTTCGGCCCGTGCTCGACACTCACCTGCGGCATCGCGAGCGCGAGCTCGTGCACGTCCTCGACGCGTGCGGGTCGGGGCCTGCGTGCCATCACCGCAGGGTAGGGCTCCGGTACGACAAATCCACGCGGATGTGAGAGCCTGGTCACTCTTCGAGTCCGCTCCTGCCCCCGGTGGCCCGCGATCGAACGAGCCGGGCATTACTCGAGTGTCGACGACCCGCACCGCAGACCGATGCCCCGTGCGTCCACGCGATGCCGTTCGGCGCCGGCGTCCGGGGTCTGGAGTCCAGTCATGTCCGTGAACCTCTGTGATCGTTGCGGCGATGTCACCGTCGACGCCGAGCGATGCCACTGCACGATCGCTGCCGCCCGGTGCACGGTCGCCACCGGGCCGATCCTGGCCGGCCCGCGGCGACCGGCCAGCCCGCCGCAGAAGGGTGACGGGACCAAACCTGTGGCCCGGCGGCGGCGGACCCTGTCGGTTCGTCTGCTCTCCCCGATGCCGAAGGTCATGGTCGCGCACGTCTCGGGGACCCTCGAGGAAGCGACGGCGGAAGTGCTCACCGAGGACCGGGAGACGGCTGCTCGATCGGCTCGCGACCGACCGCCTGATCCAGCTCGCGCCCTCCATCGATGCGGTGCTCGCCGGCCTGTCCACCGGTCCCCGCACGATGGCGTGACGGCCGAGGGCCCACGGCCGGCGGCCGGCCGGATCACGCCCGGCCCGTCCGGTCCTGCCGGCGAACGGGCGCACGACCATGAGCCCTGCCCGTTCGATCCGGCCCCGCATCGCGCCCGGTGGCGGCACCCGTCGCGGTTCCGGCCGTCGCGGGAGCACCGGCCGGCGCAACGGTCGACCGATGCGCCCGACCGGGACGCCCGGCCCGGCGGTTGACGGGGACCCCGGGAGGCCGGTGAGTCGATCACACACCCGCGACGGTGCTCCAGCCACGTCGCGGTAGGCCCGGCCCGCGCTCATCCGGTCGGTTCGGCGACGGTCTGTCGCTCGAGGACGCGACCCGGACCCGTCGCGACCCGGACTCCGAAAGCGGAGTCCTGTTCCGAACCGAAGGGGTCCCTGTGATACCGCGGCAGGCCGCTGCGTGGACGACCCGGACTTCGGCGGTGGGGCCGACAGCCTCGTCGACGACTACGACATCATCGACCTGCTGGACCAGCTCGCTGGGCACTGCGTGTCACTGCTGGCCGCGGAGTCCGCCGGCATCATGCTCGGCGACGCCCGTGGTCAGCTCCGCGCGGTCGCCGCCTCGGACGAGACGGCCCAGGCGATGGAGCTGCTACAGCTGCAGGCCGACCAGGGCCCGTGCCTGGACAGCTTCAGCACCGTCGCACCGATCAGCGTCCCCGACGTCAGCCAGGCCACCATCGCCATCCTGTCCGACTGAGCGAGGTCGCCCGCCAGGTCGTCGCCGGCGAGCTCGCCCTGGACGCCGTCACCACGGACCCGCAGTGACCACGCGCTGCTCGAGTACGCGCCCGACGCGCTGCTGGTGGACATGATCTCGAGCAGCGAGGCTGGCGCCGGACCCGCGAGGCGTGGGCGCAACGGTGGGAGAACAATCTCTGGTGCGGTCACCCGGCACGTGCCGTGGTCGGTCGGAGTCCCTGCCGCAGGAGCATCGCGATCGCGATGCCCGCGACGACGAGGGCGATCCCCAGCCATGTGGGACCCCCGTCGAGGACGAGGCTGAGGATGCCGATCGGGACCAGCCACCAGGCCAGGGGGGCGAGCAGCGCGACGACCGACGGGGCGGGCACGACGGCGCTGCCTCGTTCCCGCGCGACCCGGGCCCGTGCGACGTCGGGGTACCAGGTGGAGAACTGCAGCGCGACGAGCATCGCGCCGACCTGGATGACCCAGCCCGTCCAGATGTTGTTGTTGTCCTGCAACACGGCGTCGCCGTAGAAACCGGCGATGGCCGAGACCAGGAACGCGGCGGCCCACACCCCGGTGATCACGTAGTTGACGTGCAGGAAGGCCGGCAGGTTCCAGTACTGCCGGTCGACCTGCTCGCGGGCGTACTGCAGGGTGAACGGCATCCGCACGAGGATGGAACCGACCGCGACGAGCACCAGCGCGATGTTGCTGAGCTCCCCGATCCAGATCTCCAGCCACGCC
>JAKDNL010000243.1 GCA_030451825.1 Pseudonocardia sp.
CGGCGTCGGCCGGAATCCGCTCGGACTCCGGGACCTCCCGTTGAGCCGGGAGGATCGCCCGTCCGCCCAGGGCACGCAGCGGGCGGCGCAGCAGGTCGGGCCCGCGAGCATCCGGACCACGGGGGCGGCGGCGCAGCGTGGTGAGCAGGCCGACCGCGGTGAGCAGCGCACCGAGCACGACCAGCGCGGGCACGATCAGTCCGGCACCCGAGGCCCCCTGCGCCGGAGCGGGCTCCGGCGGCGCGGGCAGCGCGGAGTAGTCGACCAGCCCGGTGTTCTCCAGGTAGCCGATGTGCCGGCTGACGAACTGTTCGCAGGTGTCGGCGAACTGGCGCATCTGCTCGTTGCGGGTGCCGGCCCGGACCTCGGCGATCAGCGGAAGCACGCTGCCGTGCGCGGCCCGGACCAGCTGGACGAACGTGCGGTCGTAGTCCGACCCGGTCAGCGCGGAGATCTGGTTCATCCAGCCCAGCTGCTGGTCCGAGGGCCGGCTGGGCAGCAGCACGCCGAGCTTGTCGGCCGTCTCGCGGGTAGCGGCGTCGAGCTGGGAGTGCTCTTCGGCCAGGTGCGCGCCGACCTCCTTGACAGCGGGCGAGGTGGCCTGCTGCTGGGCCTGCTGGCCGGTCGGGCCCTCCCACAGCCCGGCGAGGCGGACCTTGACCAGCAGATCGCGGTCGGCCGGGCCGAGCGGACCCCACTGGGTCTGCGTCCAGTCGTTGGCCCCGGTCGCGGCGGCCACCCAGGACTGACCGATCGAGAACACCACGGCGCCACCGAGCGCGACGAGCAGCGCCCAGCGCAGGGCGGTCGGGATCCGGCGGGGCATACGGGTACGCCTTTCTGGTGAGTAGCGGGTACGGAGGAAGGGGATCTAGACGTGGTGGAACTGCTCGGTGTGCACCCGGTCCTCCGGGACGCCGAGCGTGGCGAGCGTGCCCAGCGCGTCGTCGACGAGCCGTGGGTTGCCACAGACGAAGTAGTCGACGCGCCGGTGCGGGTTGTCGAGGTCGGTCAGGGTCGCGGCCAGCAGGCCGGTGTCGATCGGTCCGGTCGCGCCGTCCCAGCCGATCACCGGGCGTCGCAGGACCTCGGTGACCCGCAGGTCAAGCCGGGTGCGCAGCTGGGCGAGTTCGGCGCGGAACAGCAGGTCGCCGCGGTCGCGGGCGTGCACGACGAGCCGGAACGGGCGCTTGTCGCCGCGGTCGGCAGCGGTGCGCAGCATGCTCATCATCGGCGTGATCCCGACCCCGCCGGCGATCAGCACGAGCCCGGTGCCGGGCACGCCGTCGCTGGTGAACGCGCCATACGGGCCGTCCACCCAGACCGGTGTGCCGGTCCGCAGGTCCCGCAACGTCGCGGCGAAGTCGCCGGTGTGGCGGACGGTGAACTCGGCACGGCCGGACTCCTGCGCGCTGGAGGCGATCGTGAACGGGTGCTCCTCGAGCGCGTGCCGGTCCAGGCGCAGCCAGGCGAACTGGCCGGGGCGGAACCAGGTGCCGCCGGTGTGGCGCCCACGCCGGGTCAGTACCAGCGTGCTCACCGACGGGCTCTCGGCGCGCACCTCCCGCACCCGGAACTCCGAGCGGTGGTCAAGCAGGCCGCGCATCAGCCACCGGCTGAGGAGCACCGCGATGAGCAGCACACCGAGGCCGGCCAGCACCGGGCCCAGCACGGCGTCGTCGACGACGTGGCCGAGCCAGAGCACGTGCAGCGCCGACGCACCCAGGACGACAGCGCCCAGGCACAGGTGCAGCCAGCGCCACACCTCGTGCGATCCGCGGTGCCTCGTCCGGCGCAGCGCGAGCACGAGCAGCACCACCAGCGCGATCGACGCACCCGTCGCGGCGATTCCACGGCCCGGCGCGACCAGCGGGTCGAGCAGTGCGACCCGGGTCGGATCGGCCGCGACCACCATGGCCAGGTGGGCCGCGACGAGCGAGCCGGCCAGCACCCCGAGCTGGCGGTGCAGGACGAGCAGCGTCTCCAGCCCGAGCGCCCGGCTCAGCGCCCGGACCCGGGACGGCAGCGTCGCTGCGACGACCATCGCGGACAGCGCCAGCAGGCCGGTGACCACCGAGAGCTGGCGCCACAACGGTTGCGGGCCCGAGCGCAGCAGCCACAGCACTGCCGGACCGGCCAGCACCGCGACCAGGGCCGCGGTCCACACCGTTCCGGCCGCGGGCCGGGAGCGGACGGGGGCGATGTCGGCCGAGCGCGGCGGCGGGGTGGCGACGCCGGTCCGTACGGGCTCAGTGCGCACGACGGACCGTCCGTACCCGGCCCCGTGTGGTCGCGGCGGCCAGCAGCCGGGGCGCGGACCTGCGGGAACGGGGAACCGCATGGGTTCGGTGGCCGTCTGCGGACAGACGGGTGCCACGATGGATCATCGGTCGTCACTTCCGTGTCGGGGGACACCACGGCGCAGGGGGAGCGCACCGGGGCGGCACGACCGCGGCACGAGGGGGAGCGAGCCGCGGCGGGACGTGACGAACGATAGGGAACGACCACCCTGTCGGGTTGCGTCCCTGAAGGCGGTGACCGCTATCCGTGCACCAGCAAGCGACGAACGGTGACGGCGCTGGACCACACGGAGCACCCCGGTCGCCCAGACGATCGTGGTCCTCTCAGGGACCGCACAGCCCGGTCGCGGGGGCGCCGGTCGGCGCACACCTCATGATCCCGGAGACCCGCCGCCGACCGCCGATCACCTGGTGTCGCCACCGGGCGCACCGCCCACCGCTCGCGGCCCGGCCGCAGAACCCCGCGCACCGGGATCGGCGCGCTCGGGCGGTGCGACGAGCCGACATCGTCACTCCGTGGCCCGTGAGATGCGCTCCATTGCTCTCCGACGGCTCTCTCCGAACCGTGAAGCGCATCTCGCGTGCGCCTCGCCGGCGATCGGGACACGGCCTGAGATCAGGCCCGGACGGCCGATCCGGCGCGGACGCCCTCGGCGAGCTCGCCGGCCAGTGCGCGCACGGCCGCGACGCCGGACTCGCCGTCCGGGGCGTCGGCCAGCGCCTGCACGAACGCCGTCCCGACGATCACGCCGTCGGCGTAGCCGGCCACCTGCGAGGCCTGCTCCGCGGTCCGCACGCCCAGTCCCACGCAGACCGGTACGTCGGTGACCGCGCGGCAGCGGGCCACCAGCTCACCGGCCTCGGCACCGATCGAGCGGACCCCGGTCACGCCCATCAACGACGCCGCGTAGAGGAACCCGCGCGATGCCCCGGCCGTCATCGCCAGGCGCTTCGGCGTGGACGTCTGCGCGACCAGATAGACACGGTCCAGGTCGTGGCGCTCAGAGGCCGAGAACCAGTCCTCGGCGTCGTCGGGCAGCAGGTCCGGGGTGATCAGACCGGAGCCGCCGGCCTCGGCCAGGTCGGCCGCGAACCGCTCGACGCCGTAGTGGTCGATGAGGTTCCAGTACGTCATGACCAGCGCCGGCGCGCCGGCCTCGGCCACCCCGCGCACGGCCGTGAACGCGTCCGCGGTGCGGGTGCCGCCGTCCAGGGCGGTCTGGGTGGCCCGCTGGATGACCGGGCCGTCCATCAGCGGGTCGGAGTACGGCAATCCGACCTCGACGACGTCGACGCCGCCCTCGACCATCGCGCGCATCGCCGCGACGGAGGTGGGCACGTCGGGGAAGCCGACCGGCAGGTAGCCGATGAGCGCGGCACGGCCCTGCTCACGGGCGGCGGCGAGGACAGGGGTGACGCTCACTTCTGGTCTCCGTCGGTGTCGATGCTCGTTCCGCTGGCGCTACTCTCGGTACGCGCGGCGCCCTCGGCGTCCACGAGGTCGAAATAGCGGGCAGCGGTGTCCACGTCCTTGTCACCGCGCCCGGACAGGTTGACCAGCAGGACGCCCTCGGGACCGAGGCGGCGTCCCTCGCGCAGGGCCCCGGCCAGCGCGTGCGCGCTCTCGATCGCCGGGATGATCCCCTCGGTGCGGCACAGCAGCTTGAACGCAGCCATCGCCTCGTCGTCGGTGACCGACTCGTAGCGGGCGCGGCCGAGCTCGTGCAGCCAGGAGTGCTCCGGGCCGACGCCCGGGTAGTCCAGCCCGGCCGAGATCGAGTGGCTCTCCCGGGTCTGGCCGTCGGCGTCCTGCAGGATGAAGCTGCGGGACCCGTGCAGCACCCCGACGTCACCGCCGCCGATCGACGCGGCGTGCCGCGGGGTCTCGACACCGTCGCCGCCGGCCTCGAAGCCGACCAGCTCGACGCCGGCGTCGTCGAGGAACGCGTGGAAGATCCCGATCGCGTTCGACCCGCCGCCGACGCAGGCGCAGATCGTGTCCGGCAGCCGGCCGACGGTGTCGAGCATCTGCGCCCGCGCCTCGACGCCGATGATCCGCTGGAAGTCGCGCACCATCGCCGGGAACGGGTGCGGCCCGGCCACCGAGCCGATCAGGTAGTGGGTGTCGGCGACGTTGGTCACCCAGTCCCGCATGGCCTCGTTCATCGCGTCCTTGAGCGTGCGCGAGCCGGAGGTGACGGGCCGGACCTCGGCACCGAGCAGCCGCATCCGGGCGACGTTCAGCGCCTGGCGCTCGGTGTCCACCTCGCCCATGTAGACGACGCAGTCCAGGCCGAGCAGCGCGGCCGCGGTCGCGGTCGCCACGCCGTGCTGGCCCGCACCGGTCTCGGCGATCACCCGGGACTTGCCCATCTGCCGTGTGAGCAGCGCCTGACCCAGCACATTGTTGATCTTGTGGGAGCCGGTGTGGTTGAGGTCCTCGCGCTTGAGCAGCACCCGTGCGCCGCCGGCGTGCTCGGCGAACCGGGGCACCTCGGTGAGCAGACTCGGGCGCCCGGAGTAGGTGCGGTGCAGCTCGGCGAGGCGCCCGGTGAACTCGGGGTCGACCAGCGCGCCGGTGTAGGCGGCGTCGAGCTCCTCGAGGGCGGCGACCAGCGCCTCCGGCACGAAGCGGCCGCCGAACCGCCCGAAGTACGGGCCGGTCTGGTCGATCAGACGCGCCGCGTCCTCGACTCGGGTGGTGGTGTCGGTCACGGAGACCCTCTCCAGACAGGGGTGCGGGCGCTCGGCGCAGGGCGGGAAACGGCAGATCCGGCCGGTCGGCACCGGACGTCATCACGAGGCGTCGACGCGACCGGGACGACTGCGACGGTAGCACCGCTCTGCCAGGCGTTATCCGCTCCGCCGACCGTCCGGGCGCCGCACCCGGCACTGCGCCGGCGGCAACCCGGCACGGCGCCGCGAGTGGCGGTCAGACGAAGCGCGGGCGGCCGACGATCCAGCCCAGGACCATCTCGACGACGATCGCGCCGGCGAGCAGGCACAGCGAGAGCGTCCAGCCTCCGGTGAGCCCGTGCAGCACGCCGAACAGGAACGGGCCGCTGGCGGCGAACAGGTAGCCGAAGCCCTGCGCCATCGCCGAGAGGCTGGTGGTGTCCACCGAGTTGCGGGTACGCACCGCGATCACGCCCAGACCCAGCGGGAACACACCCATCCCGATCCCGAGCATCACCGTCCACAGCCACGGCGCCGCGGCCGGCGCGACCGCCATCCCGATCACCGAGGCCAGCGCGACCGAGGCCAGCCCGACGATCCACCCGGACTGCGATCGCCGGTTCAGCGCGATCGGCGGGACGATGAAGCTCAGCGGGATCCCGATCAGGTTGATCAGCGCCAACATGTAGCCGGCGTCGGTGCGCGGGATGCCGACGCTGACGAACAGTTCCGAGAACCAGCCCATCGCGGTGTAGGCGACGAGCGCCTGCAGCCCGAAGAACGCGGTGACCGCCCAGGCCAGCGGGCTGCGCAGCAGCGAGCGCCGCTCCGGCCCGGCCGCGGCGACCGTCGGGCCACCGATCGCGGCGTGCCGGGCACCGATGCCCCAGACGAGCAGCGCGGCCAGTGACAGCGCCGCCCAGGCCCCGATCGAGGCCCGCCACCCGCCGAACAGTTCGTCCATCGGCGGCGTGAACGCGGCACCGATCCCGCCGCCCGCGGCGAGCGCGGCGGTGTAGACGCCGGTGACCCGACCGACCGCATTCGGGAACGACTCCTTGACCACGACCGGGATCAGGACGTTGCCGATCCCGATGCCGGCCGTGGCGACGAACGTGCCGCCGAGCACCACCCACGGCCCGTCCACGATCCGCAGCAGCAGCCCCACCGTCAGCACGGCCAGCGAGATCCCGACCGCTCGGGCCATCCCGAACCGGCGCGCGAGCACCGGCGCCGCGACGGCTGCCAGTCCGAAGCAGACCGTCGGCACGGCGGTGAGGACGCTGGACCACACGGCGGAGGCGCCCAGGCCGTCGCGCACCTCGCCGAGCACTGAGGCCATGCTGGTGACGGCCGGACGCAGGTTCGACGCGGCCAGCGCGACACCGACGACGAGCAACGGGGTGCCGAGCAGCGCGGCGTACCGACGGCGGTCCACCGACTCCGCAGCACCGGTGACGATCGTCTCCTCGGCGCGGTCCCCGGCGTACTGGATGCTCATTGCCACTACTCTGACAGACATAGGATGTTCCGATGAAAGGATAACCCGGTGCCTCTGGTCACAGCACGACGCGGCGGGCTGGTCGAGCAGGCCATCGAGCAGCTGCGCGCGGCGATCCGGGACGGCGAGTGGGCGGTCGGGTCGAAGATCCCACCGGAGGCCGAGCTCGCCACCTCGCTCGACGTCGGCCGCAACACCGTCCGCGAGGCCGTCCGCGCCCTGGCACACGGCGGGCTGCTCGAGGTACGGCAGGGCGACGGCACGTTCGTCCGAGCGACCAGTGAGCTCTCCGGGGCGCTGCGCAAGCTCTGCGGTGACGAGCTGCGCGAGGTCCTCGAGGTCCGCCGGATCCTGGAGGTCGACGCGGCGCGGCTGGCCGCGGTGCGCCGCACCGACGACGACGTCGCCGATCTGCGCGCCGCGATGGCCGCCCGGGACGCGGCACTGCACGACGCCGCGACCGGTGACGGCCCCGTCGACGACGCCGTCCGCACCGATACCGACTTCCACGCGCTGGTCGTACGGTGCTCGCACAACTCCCTGCTCAGCGAGCTCTACCGCGGGGTCGCCGAGGCGGTGGCGGGCAGCGTCGCCGCGACGATGCCCCCCGAGCTCGGCACCGAGGACGAGGTCTCGCACACCGGCCTGGTGGAGGCGGTCGTCGCCCGCGACGTGGAGCGCGCCGCCCGGGAGGCCGGCGAGTTCCTGACCCGGCTGATCGACCGGGCCTGAGCGGAGCGCGCATTCGCTTCGCAGCGCCGGCTCGCGATCACCCGGACGGGGGGTGACCGGTCGAGGTGTCGCCGTCCCCTATCGTCGACCGGCGGACTACCCGACCCCCGACGGGAGCGAGCGCCGTGCTGAAAGGCTTCAAGGACTTCCTGCTGCGTGGCAACGTCGTCGACCTGGCGGTCGCCGTCGTCATCGGGGCGGCGTTCACCGCCGTGGTCACGGCGTTCACCAAAGCGTTCCTCAAGCCGTTGATCCAGCTGTTCTCCGGTGGCGGCGAGTTCGCCGGGAAGTTCGTCGTCAACGGCGTCGAGTTCGACTACGCGACCTTCATCAACTCGACGGTCACGTTCATGATCACGGCCGCGGTCGTGTACTTCCTCGTCGTCTACCCGATGAAGTGGCTGCAGGAGCGCCGGCGCCGGGGCGAGGAGGCGGGACCGGCCGAGAGCACCGACGTCGAACTCCTCGCCGAGATCCGTGACCTGCTCCGGGCGCAGGCCGATGTCGCCTCGACCGCAGCCGATGAGCGAGGGAACGGCCACCGGCGGCCCGCGGTTCGCGAGCAGGACTCCGACAAGATCCCGGGACGCCGCCGGGCCGCTCACCAAAACAGATGAAACCCGACCAGATCGGGCAGCGGCGGGAGCACACTTCCAGGACGCCCATCGGGCGGCCGGCGTCCGGACGTCACGTCCGGCACGGGTTCCCGGCGCGCCGGTCCTGAACTCCCCCCGTCGGGATCGGCGCGCCGGGTTTCCCGTCGGGCGCCCAGGGCCATGGCGCGAATGCCGTCCGCCACTCGACAGCCGGGGTCGTGCCCTCCAGTCTGTACCGACCGTGACGAAGCGGACACCGGGATCACCCGCCACCCGCGCCCACGGTCGGGGGGAGTGGGGAGAAGATGGCCGAGCAGACCACGTCGAGTGCCTGGGATGCGGGGCGGCCCGCCCTCAAGCGGGTGATGGGCCCGAAACTGCTGCTGCTGTTCATCGTCGGCGACATCCTGGGCACCGGTATCTACGCGCTGACCGGCAAGGTCGCGGAGGAGGTCGGCGGCGCCGCCTGGGTGCCGTTCCTGGTCGCGTTCGCGGTCGCGATGCTCACCGCGTTCTCCTACCTGGAACTGGTCACCAAGTACCCGCAGGCCGCCGGTGCCGCGCTGTACACGCACAAGGCGTTCGGCGTGCACTTCCTGACGTTCATGGTCACGTTCGTCGTGATGAGCTCGGGCATCACCTCGGCCTCGACGGCGTCGCGGGCGTTCGCGTCGAACCTGAACGAGGGCTTCGGGCTGGACCTGGGCAACGGCGGGATCGTGCTGATCGCGCTGGGCTTCATGGCCCTGGTCGCCGCCGTGAACTTCCGCGGCGTCGGCGCGGGCGTCAAGGTCAACGTGGTGCTCACGCTCGTCGAGCTCTCCGGGCTGCTGCTGGTGATCCTGATCGGCGTCTACGCGATCGCCGGCGGGAACGCGGACTTCAGCCGGGTCGTCGCGTTCGACGCGCCGGAGGACAAGGGCGTGTTCCTGGCGATCACCACGGCCACCTCGCTCGCGTTCTTCGCGATGGTCGGCTTCGAGGACTCGGTGAACATGGCCGAGGAGTGCCTCGAGCCGCGCAAGATCTTCCCCAAGATCATGATCACCGGCCTGTCCATCACCGGCGTGATCTACGTGTTGGTCGCGATCTGCTCGGTGGCGCTGGTCCCGGTCGGGCAGCTGGGCGCGAGCGAGACGCCGCTGGTGGAGGTCGTGCGGGCCGGCGCTCCGGGGACTCCGGCCGACGTCGTGCTGCCGTTCATCTCGATGTTCGCGGTGGCCAACTCGGCGCTGATCAACATGCTGATGGCCAGCCGGTTGCTCTACGGCATGGCCAATCAGGCTGTGCTGCCCAAGGTGCTGGGCCGGGTGCACCCGTTCCGCCGCACGCCCTGGGTCGCGATCATCTTCACGACGCTCGTCTCGTTCGGCCTGATCACCTACGTCTCGCTCGGCGGCTCGGACGTGGTCTCGGTGCTCGGCGGGACGACGTCGCTGCTGCTGCTCGCCGTGTTCACCGTCGTCAACGTCGCGGTGCTGGTGCTGCGCAAGGACCGGGTCGACGCCGACCACTTCCGCGCCCCGCCCGGGCTGCCGATCGTCGGCGCCCTCGCGTGTGCCTACCTGGTGCTGCCGTTCTCCGGCCGGGACGCCGAGCAGTACCAGGTGGCCGGCATCCTGGTCGTGCTCGGCGTACTGCTCTGGGGCCTGACGGTGTTCCTCAACCGCCGCCTCGGGGTGGAGCAGGCGACGCTGGACCCGGCGAAGCTCGAGTAACCCCCGTGCGTGGGAAACCGCGCCCCCGCGGCCCTTTACACCCCCCCCCCCCCGCATCGTCGCGGGCGGGGGGG
>JAKDNL010000863.1 GCA_030451825.1 Pseudonocardia sp.
GGGCGGGCGGGAGGCGGCCGCGGTGTCGGCGGCCGGCTACGCGTACGGATGCGCGGTCGGGACGGGCGGGACCGGCGTGGCGCCCGGCCCGTTCGCGATGCCGCGCAGCTACGCGGGTCAGCGCGACGCGAGCGCCCGCCTGCTGGCCAAGCGGGTCCGGCACGTCGGCAGAAAGGTGTGGGCGCGATGAGGGTGCTGCACGTGATCACCGGCCTGGACGCCGGCGGCGCCGAGCAGTGGCTGAGGGTCCTGCTGCGCTACAGCAGGGACCGGGCCGACGTCGTCGCGCTGAGCAACCCCGGCGTGCTCGCCGAGGCACTGCGCGGCGACGGCGTCCGCGTCAGCGACCTCGGGATGCGCGGGAACTCCGATCTCGCCGCGCTGCCGCGGCTGGTCGGCCACATCCGGCGCGGCCGCTACGACGTGGTGCACACGCACCTGTTCCGGGCCCAGCTCTACGGCGGCCTGGCGGCCCGGCTGGCCGGCGTGCGCACGGTGGTGAGCACCGAGCACTCGCTGAACGCGACGCTGATCGAGGGGCGTCCGACGAACCGGCCCGGCGTCCGCGCGCTCTACCGGGCCGGGTCCCGGCTCGCCACGCGCACCGTCGCGGTGTCCGGGTCGGTGGCCGAGCGGCTCGCGGAGTGGGGCGTCGACCCGCGCCGGGTCGTGATGATTCCGGTCGGGATCGACAAGCGCGCGTTCGCGTTCGACGGGCAGGCGCGTCGGCGGGCCCGGGAGCCGCTCGGGCTGCCCGCGGGCGCGGCGCTCGTCGGCGGGGTCGGCAGGCTGGTCGCGTCCAAGCGGTTCGACGTCCTGGTGCGGGCCCTCGCCGGCATCCCCGACGCCCACCTCGCGCTGGTCGGCGACGGGCCGGCCCGGCCGGAACTCGCCGCGCTCGCCGCGCGGCTCGGGGTCCGCGACCGCGTGCACTTCCTCGGCGAGCTGCTCGACGTGGCCCCGATGCTGTCGGCGATGGACGTGTTCGCCTCGCCCTCCCCGGAGGAGACGTTCGGGGTGGCGATCCTGGAGGCCCTGGCCGCCGGCCTGCCCGTCGTGTACGTGCGCTGCCCGGCGCTCGACGGCGTCGGGGACCCCGGCCCCGCGACCTCCGCGGGGCCCACGGCCGACGCGTTCGGCCACGAGCTCGGGGCCGCGCTGTCGCGGCCCGGTACGGATCGGTCCGCCCCCGCTGTCGTCGACGTCTACGACGCCGCGCGGTCGGCCGGTCTGATCGACGATCTCTACCGGCACCTCGTGCCCCGCCCGACCGGCGGGGACGGCGGTGGCCGGGAGCCAGAAACGATGGGAACCCACGGTGCGTGACATGCAGAAGAATCTCGAGAAGCTGGTCCGGCGATGGCTGGTGCTGGTGATCCTGGTCCTGCTCGGCGGCGGGGCCGGGGCACTGCACGCGGTGCTGACCGCGCCCACCTACCAGGCGTCCACCGTGGTCATCGCCACGACGACCCAGCCGAGCGGCGACGACCGCGCGGTGGGCTTCGCGCAGGCCTACGGCCGGCTCGCCGGCCAGCAGGACATCGCGGCATCGGCCGCCGGAGCCGCCAAGATGCCGGTCAGCCAGGCGCGGGACGCGCTGCAGACCACGACGTCCCCGGACAGCCCGATGATCGAGATCGTCGGCTCGGCCGACACCCCGGACAAGTCGGCGGACCTGGTCAACGCGGCCGCGAACGCGATCGTCGACGTCGCCGGGACGCGGGTCAACGACACCGGCGTGCGGCTGATCGTGCTCAGCCCGGCCGTGCCGCCCGACCAGCCGACGGCGCCGGTCCTCGGCGTGAACATCGCCGTCGGTGCCGCCTGCGGGTTCCTCCTCGGCGGACTGTTCGTGCTCGGCCGCGGTGAACGCCGTCCGAGTGCCCGGTCCGGCGCGGCCGGCACCGGTCCGGTCCCGCCCGGCGGGACACCCGGATGGCCGGCCGACGGGGTCGCGCGGGCGGGGTCCCCGGGGCGCGGGCCGGCCGCCGTTCCCCGGCCCCCCGCCCCGGCCCCCCCGTGGAATGGTCGGGGGCGGCCGCGGCAACCGGAACCGAGGGCGCGCCCGGCGGCGCCGCCCGGGGCGGTCGTTC
>JAKDNL010000864.1 GCA_030451825.1 Pseudonocardia sp.
GTGGTTCGCGTCTCTTTCCCGAGAAATAATTAGCGATCGTCAATTCGGCGCAGTCCGTCGAGCAATCGGCGCATCGTGTCGAGATCGGTGGCCCATCCGCCGGCGGGGATCGGCGACGGTGCCGGGTCCCGGTCGCCGGGATCGGCGACGGCGGGCGACGGGTGATCGGTTTCCGGTCGTCGGGGCATCGGCACCGCTGCGTCCGGTAGCGCCTCCGCGACCGCCGGCACCATGCCGCGCGGGGCCGGGCGCGATACCGGGGCGAGCGCGACGGCAGGGTGCCCCACGCGCGTCCCCGGGGATCGGGTCGGCAGCCCTGCGGCCGCCGGATCCTGCCGGACGGGCGCCGGTGCCCGGCCGGGGATCGGGTGCGGTCCGGGCTGCTGTGCCTGTTCCGGAACGGGAACCCTGTCGTCCGGCCGGATGCCGGACAGGGCCAGCCTGGCCTGGGCGAGGTTGGCCGAGGACCGGTCCAGGCAGAGGTGAGCCAGCAGCGGTGCCCGGTCGCCGGTCCGGATCTGACGGACCAGGTGGTGGTGCCGCATTCCGGTGATCATGATGTCCTCGAGGGCCCCGTTCCCGGCCCACGACCCGGCGACGAGCCGGGCCCAGTCCAGCACCGCGGCCGCGCCGGCCGAGCGCGGCCCGTGCTCGGCCAGCACCGTCCCGGAGTGGCGTTCGGTGATGCACGAGTACTGCGCCCCGGGTAGCGACGTCAAGGTCCGGAGCGCCTCGGAAAACGTTGGCACAGTCCATTCCCTCCGCGCCGTGGAATCGTCGCACGGTAGATTATTCTGCCGTCTTTCGCCCGCACGGAGGTATCTCAAATTCGCGCGCTGCTCTTTTTGCAGCAGTAGTGCTGCGTCGACCGTTCTTCGGCTTGTCGTCGTACATGGGGCGCTTGTACGCCGCTTGTGCGCACCGCGACCGAGAGGCGAGCGCTCATAGCCCGCATCACGAACCGCGGACGACGCCGCACCGCGCCGCGCCGGCGAGGGGTCGGCCGGGAACGCGGGGTCGGCCGGATCGAACGCGTGCACCACCCGCTACCTTGCACCACGATGGGCAAGAAGACGCGTAACCGAGCCGCCGCCGCCACGTCCGACGGGGAGAACCCCCGCAGGCCCTGTCCGTGCGGGTCCGGCAAGCGCTACAAGGCCTGCCACGGCGCGGGCGACGACGTGATCGTCATCCGGCCGTTCGAGGGCCTGGCGTGCGAGCCGGACCTGGTCGCGATGCGGGAGTTCCTGCCGTCGGCGACGGCGCCGCTGCCGGTCCGCGACGGCGCGCCGGCGACGCTGGCCTCGGTGCTGCCGGGCGCGTCCGCGGCGCTGGTGCGCGACAGCGGCGAGATCCTGCTCGGGATGCAGGTGCAGACCCGTTCCGGGGACCTGGCGGCCGACCTGGCGGCGGCCCTGAACTGGGCGCGCGCGGCCGAGCCCGGCTCGTCGCTGCCGGTGGTGGGGCCCTCGCTGCGCTCCGGTGAGCGTCTGCAGGACCTGCTCGACACCGAGGCGCAGCTGGACCTGACCCTGCACAAGGACTTCGGCTGGTGGCTCGCCGAGAGCAGCGGACGCGGAACGAGTATGGGCACCGGCGACGCCGGCGAGCCGGGCGCCGAGGCCGCCGCGATGCTGGAGCGGGCGAACTCGGTGATCCTGCCGACCGAGCAGGTCGAGGGGAAGGGCGTGCGCGCCGCGTACTGGGTCGACACCGGCTCGAAGGCGCACCTGCGCTGGGTCCGCCCGGAGCCCGAGGACCGGTTGATGGCCGCGCTGGCCCGGCTGTCCGAGCGCGGTGAGCTCGCGCTGTCCGGCGACAGCCGCTACGCCGGTTCGTTCCGGGCGCACGGGCTGCTGGTGCCGGTCTGGGACCTGGACCAGGAGATGCACTCCACGGAGTGGTCCGAGCCGGTGGCTGCGTTCGCCGCGCGGCTCGAGGAGACCCTCTCCGGCCTCGACGCGACGCCGCTGAGCGCGGACGAACATCGCGCCCGCGACGTGCTCGCCGGCAAGCAGATCACCCTGCGCTGACCCGGCCGTGGGGGGGGGGGGGGGGGGGGGGGGGGCGGGGGGCCCCCCCGCCGGGG